>JAOPWA010000666.1 GCA_025965915.1 Dactylosporangium sp.
ACGATCTCCTCGTCGTCCAACCGCTGTCTGTCGACTTCTGCCCGCAGCAGCTTGCTCGTCAGGTCGTCGCCGGGGTCGGACCGGCGGGTCCGGATGTAGTCGAGAAGGTAGGAGTTCATCTCGCGCAGCGTCGGCGCGACCGTCTTCACCGCCTCCTCGCCGAGCCTGGTCAACGATTCGTCCGGGTCGATGTTGGTCCGCTCGAACAGCGCGTCGGCCCACCGCTTGAACACCGGTCGGTCGCCGGCCGGAATGCCGAGCAGTTCGGCTATCACGATCACCGGCAGCGGGTAGGCCAGCTCTTCGATCAGGTCCAGCCGATCGCCGCCGGTCGCGTCGAGTAGCTCAGTGGTCACCTCGACGATCCGGGGCTCCAGTCCGGCCACCACCTTCGGGGTGAACGCCTGGCTGACCAGGCCACGCAGCATCCGGTGCCTCGGCGGGTCCATCCGCACGAAGTTGCCCCGCTGGAACAACTCCATGTCCTCCTGCGCAGGGATGAGGCTGCCGAGGTCGGACGAGAACGTCGCGGGGTCCGCCAGCACCGTGCTCGCCTCCGGGTGCCCGAGCACGTGCCAGCACTGTTGCCTGTCGTCGTAGTGCACCTGGCCGCGCTGGCGTAACCGCTCCAGCCAGGCCAGGAAGTCCGGCAGCGAGTGCCGTGCGGGGTCGGACCTAGTCATGTCAGATCACTCCCGTCTGGAAACGACCGCGGCGGCGCGGACCGCGTAGCCGCTGGAACGGTGCGATGATCTTCGGGTACCCGACCTGGGGCTTGCGGACGATCTGGTTGAGCGAAACTCGAGCATCAGCGTTTCGACGAGGTCATGGCCAGTTCAACGGTAACGCCGCGCCGCAGTCGTGCCCGCGGATCAGCAGCGCTCGGCGGTACGCGGACCGAGACGCGCACACAGGTCAATCAGTGCCTCGGCCCGGGCAAGCTCGGCGGGCGTGAACGGCAGGCTCGGCCGGGACAGGGTCACCGGCATGCCGGTGTGGTCGCGCATCTGCACTGTCAGGCCCTCTGCCTCTGATGCTGGCGTCCGCGCTGACTCGCTGACGGCGGTTGCGCGTAGCAGCTCGGCCAACGCGTCGGGCAGGAAGCGGGTATCGATCGCCGCGCGGACGGCCAGGCCGAGCGCGCGGGTGGGTGGGTCGACGAGGTCATGGGTATCGGCCGCCGCGATGACGATGTCCGCTCCCCCGCCCGCGTCGATCGCGGCGGCGATCTCTTTGACCGTGACGCCCTGCGGCGCGGCCACGAGCAGCTCATCCGCTACGCCGTTCTTCGTGGGGTGTACCTGGATCGCGAGGATGTTGACCTTGAGGGCCGCCAGTTTTCCGGTCAACGCGGCGAGACTGCCCGGTCGGTCGCGCAGCGTGGCGCGTACCTGCCACATCCTCCTGTCCTCGCCCGGCATCTCCAACAAGTCGCGCATGGCCGACGCCGGCTGCGGTGGAGGCACCGCGGCGGCGCGCCGGGAGCGGGCACCCCACCAGCGATGGACCACGGCGCCCACGGCAAGCGCCGCTCCGCTGATGACCAGCATCGTCGATCCGTCCGCGTGATGGCCTATCAGGCTGACGAACAGATGTGCCACGCCGACGGCCATGAACAACGCGGCGAGCTCAACGATCTCCGCCGCCCATGAGACGGGTTGGGGACCGTGGCCGTGCAGGTGCGCGGTGCGGCGAAAGGGCTTCTTCATGGCCGCAGCCTGTCCGGCACGTGTTTCGGGCTGGCCGGTCGCCTATGACACCGCCGTAAAACGACGGCCGTTGCTCGCGACGCCGACGAGGTGCAGCTAATCCTCGTCAGAACCGACGGCCGGTTCAAGGCGGGTCGCGGCGATGACCCTGGTCAGCGACTCGTGCAGGCGTTGAAGCTCGTCGACGCTCATGCCGAGGCGCGCCACCACGGCGGCCGGGACCTGTTCGGCCCGGGTGCGCAGGGCGGCACCCGATTCGGTCAGGGTCACCGCGAGCGCCCGTTCGTCGCCCGGATTCCGCTGGCGGCGGATGTACCCGGCCGCCTCCAGCCGTTTCAGCAGCGGCGACAGCGTGCCGGGATCGAGCTGTAGCAGCGCGCTGAGCTCTTTGACCGACAGCGGGGCGCGTTGCCACAACGCCAACATCACCAGGTACTGGGGATGGGTGAGGCCCATCGGCTCCAACAGCGGCCGGTAGACCGCGACGACGCTGCGCGAGGCCACCGACAGCGCGAAGCAGACTTGGCGCTCGAGGGCGAGCGGGTCCGCGGTGTCAGGCATGTCACCCATGATGCGTCCCGCCCGCCCCCTCGGATCTCTTATGATTTGTACACCAAATGTTGGTGTACACAATAGCCTGTGACCAGCAGGTCAAGGTCAAGAACGACGATGGGCCCTCGGTCGAATACGGCCTGCTGGTCGGGGTACCCGGCGAGAGTAGGCCCCGCACAGGGCGGCGGTGCGGGAACTGGCCGCCCCGGATCAAGGCACAACGAGAACGGATGTCAGACAGGTGACCCAGCCCGACAAGCCAGCGGCCAAACAGCCCAAGGAACGTGACCGGCTGAGTCGGTTCCTCTTCTGGATCTTCGGCCCGCCCACCGCCAACGACGCGATCAGCGTGCACAGCCCCCAGGCGCGCGCGCATCGGGAGCGCCAGCGCGCCGCCCGCCAGCAGGAGCGCGAAGAGAAACTCAAGAAGCGCGACGAAACCCGGTAGCGCGCCCTACCGGTGTTCGGTCCGGGCGTTGGCCGCCTTGAGGAACGCGTTGTAGCGGGCCAGTTCGTCTTCGGTGCCGTCAGCCTCGGCGCGATCGGCGGCACGGTCGAGGCGGCGCTGTTCGCGTTCGTCGGCGCGGATCCACTGCATGACGAGGACGACCATGACAGCCGCTGCGGGGATCTCGCCGAAGGCCCAGGCGATGCCGGCTGCCATGGTCTGGTCGGAGGCCAACGACACCCGCCAGGCGGGGTGCAGGGCGCCGAACCAGGATGCGGCGAGAAGGCCGCTCGTCAACATCAGCGCGACGCCGAAGAAGGCGTGGAAGCTCATCGAGGCGAAGTGCACCAGCATCAGTACGGTGTGGGGCAGCCGGCGGCGCCCGGGGTCGACGCCGACGACGACCCAGAAGAACAGGTACCCGGTCGCCA
>JAOPWA010000018.1 GCA_025965915.1 Dactylosporangium sp.
TGGCCGCGGCGGTCCACGCGGGAGCGCTCGGCGCGATGTCGGTGGAGCGCGCCGACGGCGAGGGGATCCACTCCTCCCCGCTGGGCGACGCCCTGGCGGCGGCCGGGTTCCGCGCCACCCCCCGGGGCCTGCGGCTACGGCGCTGACGGCACCGCCCCCCCCCGACAGCCCCGGCAGGGCGACGCGGCGCTCACCCCGTCGCGTGACAGGGTGGACTGATGCGACTGGTTATCTTCACCGAGCCTCAGCAGGGCGCCACGTACGACGATCAACTCCGGATCGCGCGGCACACCGAGGAGTTGGGGTTCGACGCGTTCTTCAGATCCGACCACTACCTGTCCATCGGCGAGGGCGACGGACTGCCCGGCCCGACCGACTCCTGGGTCACGCTCGGCGCCCTGGCGGTACAGACGTCCCGGATCAAGCTGGGGACGCTGGTCACCTCGGCGACGTTCCGCTATCCCGGCGTGCTCGCCATCAGCGCGGCGCAGGTCGACCAGATGAGCGACGGCCGGGTCGAGTTGGGGCTCGGCGCCGGCTGGTTCGAAGCCGAGCACAAGGCGTACGGCATCCCGTTCCCGCCGGTCAAGGAGCGCTTCGACCGGCTGGAGGAGCAGCTTGCCATCATCACCGGGCTCTGGACCACCCCGGTGGGCGAGCGCTTCACCTTCCACGGCGAGCACTACGACGTGGAGGACTCGCCCGCGCTGCCGAAGCCGGTGCAGAGCCCCGGGCCGCCTGTGATCATCGGAGGCGTCGGCGCGAAGCGGACCCCAGCGCTCGCGGCCCGGTACGCCCACGAGTTCAACGTGCCGTTCGCCTCGGTGGAGCAGACCGCGCAGATGTACGAGCGCGTCACGGAAGCGTGCAGGAAGGCGGGTCGCGACCAGCTACCGGTCTTCTCGGCGGCCCAGACCATCGCCTGTGGGCGTACCGAGGCGGAGGCGCGTAAGCGGGCCGAAGCGATCGGCCAGACCCCGCCGCTGTACGGCACCCCCGCCCAGGTGGTCGACCAGATTGGGCGGTTCGCGCAAGCCGGGGCCACCCGGCTCTTCCTGCAGGTGCTCGACATGCACGACCTCGATCACCTCGACGTGATCGCATCGGAGATCGCGCCGCAACTGGCCTGAGCGTTTGCGGATCGTGGACCCGTGGCGGGCTGGCGGCCCGCCACGGGTCCACGATCGCGGAGTTATGCGCTTCCAAGCGCAATGGCCGCACTCGGCGCCTGGAAGTCCCGGACCGGCTGGCCCCGTAGAGCGTCGACCATGGTCTTCGCCACCGCCAGGTTCACCGCCGGTGACACGCCCTCACCCACCAGGTCCGTCGGATTGTCGGGATTGACCGCGGTGGCAGCGGCGGCGATCTGCGGGGTGAAGGCGACGAAACTCTCGGTGCTGGCGCCGTCGGAGGTACCGGTCTTCCCCGCGACGGGCCGACCGAGGACCGCCGAGATGTTCTCGGCTGTGCCGCCGTTGCACTTGCCGTAGAACGACTGTTGGCCCAGCGGGCACCTCGCCGCGTCCGTTGCCGCACGGGCGATGTCTTCGCTCACCACCCGCTGACACGATGGAGAGGCCTGGGGCAGGGTCCGGCCGCCGGGAGCGGTGATCGACAGGACCGGCAGCGGCGAGCAGTACACCCCCTCGGCGGCCACCGTCGCGTACGCGTTGGCCAGGTCCAACGGGGTGGTCTGGGACACGCCGAGGGTGAACGGTCCCCAGCCGTCGGCGTGCTCCAGCGCCAGCTCGGCGTCCAACTCGGAGCGGAACTGGATACCCAGCTTCTTGGCCATCGCGACCGCCTTGTCGGCGCCGATCTGCTCTTCCAGCCAGACGAAGTAGGTGTTGACCGAGCGTCCGAACCCGTCCCACATCAGGCGCGGACCGTTCATCCACGACGGGTTCGCGTTGGGCGGGCAGTACAGGCCGCCGCAGGCGCTACCCGGACTGAGATAGTGGGTCACCAAGGGGCTGGGCGCATTGAACAAGGTGGACATCGAGCGTCCGCTCTCGAGCGCCGCGAGCATCGTGAACATCTTGAACGTCGACCCCGCCTGGTAGCCGGCCAGGTTGTCGCCGCCGGCGACGAGCTGGTTGACCGTGTTGGGGTAGTTGGCGTTGTCGGGGTTGGGGGCGAGGCTGTAGTAGCGGTTGATCGCCAGTGCGAGCACCCGTCCGGTGCCGGGCTGGACGACGGCCAGCGGCAGCGCCCGCGCGTTGCCGTACGGGTACACGGCCAGCGACTCCCTCAACGCGGAGGCCTGCACGCTGGGGTCCAGTGACGTGACGATCCGGTACCCGCCCCGCTTGAGGTTGCGCTCCCGCAGCGCCGTCGAGGCGCCGAGTGACTGCTGGGAGTTCCACCACTGGTGGAAGTAGTCGCAGAAGAAACCCCAGTCGTTGTGTTCGGCGGTGACCGCGACGCACTTGTTCGGGGGTCTCTGGCCTCGGCTGAGGTTGAGCGGCTGGGACTTCGCCCGTGCGGCCTGCGCGGCGGTGATGACCTTCATCTTGGCCAACGCGTCCAGCACGTACGAGCGTCGTTCCAGCGCGATGCCCGGCTTGCCGTCGATCGGATTGTCGGCCTCCGGCGACTGCACGAGCCCCGCTATCAGAGCCGCTTCGTTCAAGGTCAACTTCTTGGCCGGCTTGGAGAAGTACGTCTGACTGGCCGCCTCGATACCGTACGCGCCAGCACCGAAGTATGCGATGTTCAGGTACCGGTTGAGAATCTCCTGCTTGGACAGCTTCCTCTCGATCGCGATCGCGTACCGGATCTCCTGCAGCTTGCGCTCGGCGCTCTCCACCGTGGCCAGCCGTCGCTGCTCGTCGGTCAGGCTGACATCGGTCTTGAGTACGTTGCGGACGTACTGCATGGTCAGGGTGGACGCACCTTGCTGGACCCGGCCACTGCCCCGGTTGGCCACCAGGGCACGCAGAATTCCCTTCAGGTCGACGCCGCCGTGGTCGTAGAAGCGACTGTCCTCGGACGCGACGATCGCCTTCTGCATGATGGGCGAGACGTCCCGCAGCTTAACGTCCGTCCGGTACTCCTCGTAGAAGGCCGTGATCACCGTCTTGCCGTCGTTCGCCAACAGGTACGACGTCTGCGCCGGCGGTGGGGTACGCAGATCCTGTGGCATCTTCTCGTACGAGTCGATCGCCGTCTTGGCTACCACTCCGGCCCCCCAGGCAGCGGGCAGCACGGCACAGGCCAATATGAGTCCAACCAGCATCGCCTGTGCGAACGCCGTGGCTATTTTGAAGATCCAATACCCGATCACGAGCCGCCGCTACCGCCAGCGGGGGACCAATCGCGTCAGAGCTCAAGACTGTCGGCAAGCTCAGGGGCGATTCAAAGCTTGTTCCCAGATTGGCGACCGGAGCGGACATGCGCCGGCGTCGGTTTGTCAGACCCACCAGATAGCCTCAGGTCCATGGCCAGGTACGACTGGATCAGCCTCACCACCGACTACGGCCTGTCAGACGGGTTCGTGGCGGCGTGCCACGGCGTGATCGCCCGGATAGCCCCCTCGGTGCGGGTCATCGACGTGACCCATCAGGTGCCACCGGCTGACGTGTCCCGGGGCGCCGTCGTGCTCGCCCAGACCGTGCCGCACCTCCCACCCGCGGTCCACGTCGCCGTGGTCGATCCCGGCGTCGGCACCGCGCGCCGCGCTGTGGCGATCGAAGCCCCGCAGGGCCTCCTCGTAGGCCCGGACAACGGCCTCCTGCCGCCCGCCGCTGAAGCGCTGGGAGGCATCCGACGGGCGGTCGTCCTCGACAAGGCCGAGTGGTTCGCCGACCCCGTCTCCCCCACCTTCCACGGCCGCGACATCTTCGCACCGGTCGCCGCCCGCCTGTCAGTCGGCGGCGACCTGGCCGCCGCAGGCACCGGCGTCGACCCCGCGACGCTCGTACGCCTGCCGGAGCCGATCGTCGTGGTCGGCGACGGCTGGCTGGAAGCCGAGGTGGCGACGGTCGACCGGTTCGGCAACGTGCAACTGGCGGCACCCGGCGAGGCCCTCGACCGCCTCGGTGAGCTGCTACGGGTCGGCGGCGTCAGCGCCCGGCGGGTCGTCACGTTCGGGGAAACCGCGCCCGGTGCGCTGGTCGTCTACGTCGACTCCGCCGACCGCGTGGCGATCGCGATCAATGGGGGACGCGCCGTGGTGGCGCTCGGGGTGACGCCGGGTGACATCGTGCACATCACCACGGCATAGGACGCAGGCGAGACCACCCGTCCCGGGTGAAGACGCCTCCCGAGACCGTCTGACACGGTTCGACACGCGGGTAGCCACACCCGGAGGGACCGTCATGACTGCTCACGCAACCGCTCAAGACATGCGCCAACGCCGTGCGACGCCCGCCGACCCGATGCCCGGGGCAGGCCCCGACCTCAGTTTTCTGGACAACGAGCTTCGCCAGATCCCACCCGAGCTCGGCCACGACGCGCTCGCGGTGCTCGACGGCCGCAGCTTCATGTACTCCGACCCGGTCGGTGACGTCCCCGAGGGCACCATCGGGGGTCTGGTCGTCGCCGACACCCGAT
>JAOPWA010000039.1 GCA_025965915.1 Dactylosporangium sp.
CCCCACTCCGTGTCCGCTCTGGCCCGGTCTGCTCCGCTTACGTCCTCGACCTGTTCAGGCCCTGCGGTATCCGCCACTCATTCCACGTCAACACGTCTCGTTTGCAGTCAAAAGGGTGTGGCTCCCAAGTGGTCGATGGTGATTGCACCAATCCGGCCAGGTGACCCGTTCAGCTGAACTCAGCGAGGCTGCGTGGGTTTGGATCGAGCCGTTGACGCCTCAGGCGGTGGGTCGTAGTCGTCCGTGGCGTGATCTTCCGGGGCGGTTCGGGCCGTGGCAGACGGTGTGGAAGCGGCATCCTCGCTTCGCGACCGATGGCACGTGGGACGAGCTGTTGCGCGTGATTCAGGCTCAGGCCGACGCGGCCGACGCGGCCGACCGGTGACCTACGACCGCGGCGGCCTCGTCCTCGCAGCCGTGCTGCTCTGGCTCACGGACTTAGGAGACACGTCCTAGGCCCAGCGGTAGCGGCGCTCCTCCTGGAGCCTGGCTACTTCGGCCGGGTCCGGCTCGCCCGGGGTCACGTCGATCAGCTCCGGGTGCAGCCGCGCCTCGGCCGGGTCGACCGGGGGCACCGCCGTGTCCTCGCTACCCTCACCCATCGGTGAGCAGTTGGCGCAGCCCCACGGCGCGTCGCCGTTGATGCGGGGGTAAATGTAGATGTGCCGCCTCGCCGGCGGAGGCTCCGGCGACGGCGGAGGGTGCAGGGCACGCCAGTCGCGGGGCCGCTCGGGCGGCTCGGGCGGCCCGGCCGGCGCGTAGGACACGAAATCGGCGGCCGCCTCACCGATGGCTTCGAAGAACTCCTCCACGATGTTCCAGTCCGGTACGGCGATCTGCTCCGCCGTCATCCGCGGCCGCCGTCTTGGTCTCGTCATGGCCGTCTCCCGGTATAGCTAGAAGATCAGGCCTACCCGCGGCCTCGCGGAACATGCGTGAAGCAGCGGTTCCACCTCGGTCAGCCGAGGACGGTCGGTTCGCTGATCGCGAAACGCGCCTCGACGGCGGCGTACACGGTCTGGCGTTGCGGATCCAGCTCCAGCTGCGGCTGCTGCGGTCCGCCGGCGGCACGCATCCCGAACGCCATCGGCTGCGGGCCACGGTCGCCGGACAGCCCCGAATCGGTCAGCTCTACCAGGCGCACGATCCGCGACCCCAGCGCGTCGGCATACTCGCGGGCACGGCCCAACGCGTCGTCGATCGCCGCCCGGCGCGCCTCACCGTAGGTGGGGCTGTCGGGGCGCAGCGACCAGGACGGCCCGAACACACTGGTCTGGTCCTGGTCGGCCAGCACCATCACGACTTCTCCCAGTTGGGTGAAGTCCGAGAACGTCACGGTCGTGGAGATCGACCCCACGTACGCCCTGACCCGCTCCCCCGAACGCTTGACCTCGGGGTACACCGAGACCCGGCCGGTCTCACGCCGGTCGATGACCTCCGCGTACCGGTCGAGCAACCCGCCCAGCGCCTCTGCCCGCTCAGCCAGCCGCCTGAGAGTGTGCTCACGGTCCTTGTCGCGCGCCGCGATGGTGACGGTGAGTTGGGCGAGCTCCGGCTCGACCTCACGAACAACCTCGCCACGCACCGCCACGGTAGGGGTGTCGGTCATGTCGGCCAGATTAGCCAACGTAACCTACTTCCGTCCGGCCCGTAGATGTCGCGCAGCGACGCCAGCAACAGTGCTTGGGAGTGCCAGATGTTGGATAAGCACCCGGCGGATCTGCGGGTGGCGGTGCTCGGCACGGGCCTGATCGGCGGTTCCATCCTGCTGCGGCTGCGACAGTTGGGAATCGATGTCGCCGGTTGGGATCCCGATCCGCGAGCCATGGCCTACGCCGGGAAGAACGGAATCGAATTCTTCGAGCACCTCGTCGATGCCGTCGCCGACCGGGACGTGGTGTTTCTCGGCGGCCCGCTGTCCACGCTTCCCGACAATCTCGCCGAGGTGGTCGAGCACACCGACCAGGACTGCGTCATCACAGACGTCGGCAGCGTCAAAGCGCCGATCGCCCGGTACTCGCAGGAAAACGGGCTGACACACCGGTTCGTACCCGGTCACCCGATGGCCGGCACCGAGCACTCCGGATTGGCGTCCGCCGATCCGGCGCTCTTCAACGACGCAGCCTGGGTCCTGTGTCCCGAACCCGGTGCGCTGGAAAAGTTCCGCCTTCTCGCGGCGCTCGTCACCACCGCGTTCGAGGCGAAAGTCGTCCCACTGCGACCGTCGGCCCACGATGCGATCGTCGCGATGTCGTCGCATGTTCCGCACCTTCTCGCCGGCAGCCTGGCCGGCTCGGTAGCCCGGTCAGCGCTGCGACAGGGCGTGTTGGGCCTGGCGGCTGGCAGCTTCCGGGACGGCACACGGGTGGCCGGCACGCCGAGCCCCCGTACGGTCGACATGCTCTGCCACAACCGCGAGGCGATCACCCAGGGCATCCATCTCGTCCAAGGATTTCTCGCCGAACTCACCGATGCCCTTGAACGAACCGATGTCGCGGCTCTCACCAGGGACTTCGAGGAAGGGCGCGGTCTGCGACAGGAGTTGCTGGACCGCAGGATGGAGCCGTCGACCGAGTGGTTTCCACTCGAGGGCGGGGCAGGCGACGAGTTCGGCTTCCTGATGAGGCTGGGCGCGGCGGGTGGCCACCTCACCTCGTGCACGGTCGACGCTTCGGCGGTCACCTACACCGCGCTGACGCCACCCGCCTAGGCGGTTACTTCGCCTGAGCCGATACCCACTTCGGCCGATTGCCTACTTCGTGAGGCGCGCTACCGCCGCGTCCACCCTCTCGTCCGACGCGGTCAGCGCGACCCGGACGTGCCGTGACCCGGCGGGCCCGTAGAAGTCGCCGGGAGCCACGAGAATGCCTCGGGCCGCGAACCAGTCCACCGTCGCCCAGCCGTCCTCGCCGCGGGTGCACCACAGGTAGAGGCCGGCCTCCGAGTGCTCGATCGTGAGTCCGGCCGCGGTCAGGGCGTCCCGTAGCCGGGTTCGGCGGTGGGAGTACCGGTCGCGCTGCTCGGCCACGTGCGACTCGTCGCTCAGCGCCGCCACCATGGCCGCCTGTACCGGCGCGGGCACGATCATGCCGGCGTGCTTGCGCACCGCCAACAGCTCGCGGACCAGGGCCGGGTCCCCGGCCACGAAACCGGCCCGATAACCGGCCAGGTTGGAGCGCTTGGACAGGGAGTGCACGGCGAGGACGCCGGACAGGTCGGAGCCGCACACCGAGAGGATCGAGACGGGCGAGGACTCCCACGGCAGCGGCAGGTAGCACTCGTCGCTGGCCACCACGGCGCCCCGCTCACGTGCCCAGTCGACGACCTTGCGCAGGTGTTCGGCGGGTAGCACGGCACCGGTGGGGTTGCCCGGCGAGTTGACCCAGACGAGCTTGACCCGCGCGGGGCCCACCGACAGCAGCGAGT
>JAOPWA010000063.1 GCA_025965915.1 Dactylosporangium sp.
ACTCCTCGCGGTAGAACTCGAGCCCGATTCCGTTGGGGTCGCGGACATACAAGCTGTCCTCGACTCCACGATCGGGTCCGAGGTACTCGACACTTTCGGCATCCAGTTTGGTCTTGATCTCGGCGAACCGATCCGCCGACACCGACAGCGCCAGGTGCTGCACCCCGCCGATGGTCTCCATGAAGTCGGGGTGGTCGTGGCCGGGGAAGTCGAAGAACCCCAACAGGTTGCGGTTGCCGATGTCGAAGAAGAAGTGGCTGGAGCCGGCGTAGTCGCGGTTCTCCACCAGTTCGACGAGAGGGAAGGCGAGGAGGTCCTGGTAGAAGTGGATCGTCTCCTCCACGTCGCGGCAGATGAGCGCCACATGATGCACGCCGCGGGCGGTGGTGGCCGGTCGGGTGGCCATCTGCTGAAGGTACTTGTCCCGAAGCTGGGCGCGGCGTTCGCGGATCGCGTCCAGCTCGCGGCCCTCTGGTTGCGGCATCGCGGTGTCTCCTCTCGACCCGGGCCGTAAGCGGCCCGCCCGGCCACGCGTACCCGACAGCGTAGGAAGCGCAAACCCGCTTCCTCAAGGCGCCGACGGCCCGTTCTGACGAGCCGAAACGACGATCTTCAAAGTACGCCTCCGGCGCTGAGGCCAGGTGGAATCGGCAGGTAGGTTCACCTTCGACCACGGAGGTAGGCAATGGCTGTTGATCCACAGACCGAAGCCCGGATCGCGGCGGCGGCCGCCGTCGCGGAGTCCTTCCAGCACGCGGGCGGGCAGCCGGGCATCGCGTACGGGATCATCGCGAACGGCGAACTGGTCCACTCGGACGGCATCGGTGAGCGGTGGCTCGGCGGGCCGGCGCCGGATGCCGACACGGTGTTCCGGATCGCGTCGATGACCAAGAGCTTCACGGCGGCGGCCGTGTTGATGCTCCGCGACCGGGGTGCGTTGCGACTCGACGACGCCGTGGAAACGTACGTTCCCGAACTGGTGGGGCTGAAGGGCCCGACGGCGGACTCACCCACGCTGACCGTCCGGCATCTGTTGACGATGGCGGGCGGTTTCCCCACCGACGACCCGTGGGGGGACCGGCAGCAGAATTTGCCGCTACCCGCGTTCTCCGAACTGCTGCGGGGCGGCTTGAGCTTCGCGTGGGCGCCGGGCACCAGGTTCGAGTACTCGAATCTTGGTTATGCCCTCCTCGGCCGGGTCGTGGCGGCGGCGGCCGGGTCCCCTTATCTGGACTTCATGACCGGCCAACTACTTGTGCCACTCGGCCTCGACCGCACCACGTTCGACCCGGCCGGGCTCCCCGCGTCGGAGGTGGCTCGCGGTTACCGCCGCAGCGATGAGCAGTGGTCGGAGGTGCCCTTCGACGCGTACGGAGCGTTCGCGCCGATGGGCGGGCTGTTCAGCACCGTCCGGGACCTCGCGCGGTGGGTCGCCGGCATGATTGACGCTTTCCCCGCCCGCGACGACGACGATGACCTGCATCCGCTGCGCCGGGCCAGCCGGCGCGAGCTTCAACAACCGCACTACGGGATTCCGTGGCTGCCGGACGCGTCGCCGTTCGAGAACCTGCCGAAGCAGACCGCACGCAGCTACGGGTACGGGCTCATGGTGGAGGACGACACCACGCATGGTCGCGTTGTCGCTCACAGCGGCGGCTATCCGGGCTTCGGCAGCCACATGCGCTGGCACCCGCAGAGCGGCGTCGGCGTTGTCGCTCTGGGCAACAGCACGTACGCGGCGACGCGCATCTTCGCCACCGACATGCTGGACGTGCTCCTCGATGGCCGCTCCGGAAGGTCGTCCGGCCCGGCGCCCAAGGCCCAGGGAGCTTGGGCGGCCACCCTGGAGGCCCGCGCGGACGTGGAGCGTCTGCTGAACGAGTGGGACGACGCCATCGCGGCCCGCTGGTTTTCCGAGAACGTCGATCTCGACGAGCCGCTCTCTCGGCGTCGCGCTCAGATCGAGCGGATCCGGGAGCAGATCGGGGAACTGCGGCCGGAGGAGGGGCAGGACCCGGTACATGAGGCGCCCTCGCACTGTTCCTGGTGGCTGCGCGGCCCGCACGGCAGGCTCCGGGTGGAGATCCGCCTGACGCCGGAGAAACCGCCGCGCATTCAGACGCTCGACCTGACTACCGCCATGCGGCCGAATGATCGGCTGCGCGCGATCGTGGACGAGATCATCGCAGCCCTCAATGACCGGTGGCCGGCCTTCCCTTCGTCCGTCGCGACGGCAACGTCGGTCGACCGGGAGAAGCTCGACCGACTGATGAGGCTCGCCTCGGCGTGGGCCGGCACCTGTCAGCATGCGGAAGTTCGGGCCGGCGATGGCGAGACGGCCACCACGGTCAGGATCACGGGCCGGTCCGGAAACCTCATGCTGACCCTGAAGACAGATCAGGAGAACGTACTGGTGCAGAAGTTCAGCGTCGATATCGCTATGTAAGGGCAAAGCACATAAGTTTCCAGCGGTCGCTGACGGGAAGTCAGAGCGCCGTGTCCGCCGAGGGAGAGCAGCCAGCAGCCGAGTTCGAGCTGGACCTGGACCTTGTCGACGCCTTCACCGCCGGCCGGATCGACACCGACGGCGAGGCGCGGCTTGCCGACCAGGTGGCCCGCCTCCTACCGCTGCACTGGACCGCGCCTCCCGAAATAACGGGGCACATACAGCGGATCATCGACCACCTCGGCGGCGAGCGCGAACTGCTCGCGTGGCTGGAGCGACAGCCCGGCCGACCCCGGCTGGTCGCACGGCTCTACGTCCTGATCGGACTGCTCGACCAGATCAGCGACGAGCCGGCCGTCGTCAACGCGCTGAGTGAGCTGCGGGCGAAGGTGCCGTACCCGCCCGGCCTCGGCGGATATCTCCTGCCCGAGACCACGGCCGAGACGCTCGCCGACCTCTCCGCGAAGGTCGAGGGGCTGCTCGCCGACGACCGTACCGATGACGCGTTTCGATTGGCGATCGCCGCGGTGGCGATGCTCCAGGAAGTGGCACCGCGGGCGGGGAGGCAGGATTCGGAGCTCGGCGCGCTGGGCGACGTGCTGGAGCAGATCCGACGGGACCTGATCGCCGCGGCGGCCGGCGAGTAGGCGCATCGGACTCGAGTAGGCGCATCGGACTGCTGCGTTCTACGGAACCGTAGGTTACGGTAACGTAGGCGTAGGAAGCTAGCCGTCCCCGACCTGTGCGAGGTGCCATGTCCGCCCCTGTCCTCGACAAGATCCGCACCGAGAGTTCGACGCCCGGAACCAAGCCGCTGACCGTGGGCAAGCAGAGTGCCGGCATTCTCGTCGCGCTCTGGGCGTTCGTGCTCCTGCCGTTCGCCGCGGTCGTCGCCGCGGTGCCGGTCGCGTGGGGACGAGGGCTGTCCTGGCTGGACGTGGCGATGGTCGTCACGCTGTACGTGATCAGCGGAATGGGTATCGGCACCGGCTTCCACCGGTACCTGACACACGGCTCGTTCAAGGCCAACCGTCCGCTGCGCATCGCGTTGACCCTCGCCGGCTCGCTCGCGATCGAGGGAAACCCCACGCAGTGGGTGGCCGACCACCGGCGCCACCACGCGTTCTCCGACCGCGAGGGTGACCCGCACTCCCCCTGGCGCTACGGCGAGAGCGTCTGGGGCCTGACCAAGGGCCTGTTCTACGCCCACATCGGCTGGCTGTTCTACCGGGAGCTGTCCAACCGGGAGCGCTTCGCGCCGGACCTCGTCGCCGACAAGGACGTCAGCCGCATCGACCGGGCCTTCCCCGCGATCGTGGCCACCTCGGTGCTCCTGCCGGGTGTCATCGGCGGCCTCGTCACCTGGTCATGGCAGGGCGCGCTGTCCGGCATCTTCTGGGCCGGCCTGGTCCGCATCGCCGTGCTGCACCACGTCACCTGGTCGATCAACTCGATCTGCCATGTGTACGGTGAGCGCCCCTTCGAGACCCGCGACGGCGACAAGGCCAGCAACTTCTGGCCGCTGGCGATCCTGTCCTTCGGTGAGAGCTGGCACAACCTGCACCACGCCGATCCGACCTGCGCCCGCCACGGCGTCGACAAGGGCCAGCTCGACATGAACGCCCGCCTGATCTGGATTTTCGAGAAGCTGGGCTGGGCGACGAACGTCCGCTGGCCCAGGGCGGACCGGCTGGACGCCAAAAGGCTGGACCGCGCTGGCACGATGAGCCTGTGAACGACAAACCGAATAGCGACCAGCCACCGACAACCGCCGCGCGGACCCGAACGCCACGCGGCGGTGACGCTGTTACCCCACCGAAAGCCCCTTCACGGGTACGGATGTCGTCGGCGCAGCGGCGCGAGCAGCTGATCGCGATCGGCCGGCAACTGTTCGCCGAGCGCGGCTTCGACGCCACCTCCATCGAAGAGGTGGCGTCCCGGGCGAAGGTCTCCAAACCCGTCGTGTACGAGCACTTCGGGGGCAAGGAGGGCCTCTACGCGGTCGTCGTCGACCGGGAGGTCCGGGCGCTACTGGATCGCATCACCGCCGCGCTGACCGGCGGGCACCCGCGTGAGCTGCTCGAACAGGCCGCAACGGCGCTGCTGGACTACATCGACACCGAGACCGACGGGTTCCGGGTCCTGGTGCGGGAGGCACCGGTGATGTCTGGCACGGGCAACTTCATGAGCGTGCTCAACGACGTGGCCCACCAGGTCGAACACATCCTGGGCGCCGAGTTCAAGCGCCGGGGGTACGACCCGAAGCTGGCCGAACTGTACTCCCAGGCCCTCGTCGGCATGGTGGCCCTGACCGGGCGCTGGTGGCTCGAGGTGCGCAAGCCGCGCAAGGAAACGGTGGCCGCGCACCTCGTCAACCTTGCCTGGAACGGCCTGTCCCACCTCGAGTCCAAGCCGTCCATGATCACCACCAGGCGCCGCCAGTAGCGGTCGGTCAGTCAGTGGTGCGCCGGCTGGCCGGTGCGGAACGTCTGCTCGGCATCCTCGTCCTCTGTGGACCCGACCTTGCCGTAGAGCCCGGCGGCGAGGAACACCATGCCGAAGATGAACGACATGACGCAGTTGACCATGGAGAACGCGAGGATGTTCGCGTCGGTCTGCAGCAGCAGCATCATCACTATCCCGGCGATCAGGAAGACGATGCCGGCGGCCAGGTTGAGCAGCGGGAAGAGGTTGCGCCCGATCAAAGCGCCCACCAGCACGGCGGCACCAGCGACGATCGACAGCACCGAGAAGGCCGGATTGGTCCGCAGCCCGAGCACCCACTCGCCGTGACGGGCGAAGAAGTCCAGGTCGCTGGTGCGGATGTAGCCGACGATGCCGAAGATCAACACGTACAGCCCGCTGAGACCGGACAGCGCACGGTAGAGCGGACGCAGAGGGTGGTTGATCGGAATATGCGCCATGGGGTGCATTCTTCCCCATAAGAAAGAGCGCTACGCCTCGGGTACCCGCTCCGCCAACTCCAGCCACGCCTCCTCGGTCTCCGAGCGCTCGGCCACCACCGCCCGCAGGTCCGCGTCGAGGGTGGCGACCTTCTCGTAGTCGGTGGCGTGGGTGGCCATCTGCTCGTGCAGGCTGGCCTCCCGCTGCTCCAGCTTGCCCATCAGGCGTTCGAGCCGGACCAGCTCCTTCTTCGCCGCGCGCAGCTCCCCGGCGCCCATACTTTCGGCCGCCTTCGCCGGCGCCTGCTGCTGCGGCGACACCTTACGACCGGGATCGGTCGGCGCGCCCAGCGTCGCCAGGTATTCGTCGACCCCGCCCGGCAGATCCTGGATCTTGCCGTCGCCGTACATCGCGACGACGGTGTCACAGACCCGCTCGACGAGGTATCGGTCGTGGCTGGCCACGATGACGGTGCCGGGCCAGGTGTCGAGGAGGTCCTCCAGCGCGGCCAGGGTGTCGATGTCGAGGTCGTTGGTCGGCTCGTCGAAGAGCAGCACATTGGGCTCGGCGGCGATCAGGCGCAGCAACTGCAGCCGCCGCTTCTCGCCACCGGACAGGTCGGCCACCGGGGTCCACAGCCGGGCGCCGGAGAAGCCGAACAACTCGGCGAGCTGGGAGGCCGACAGCTCCCGGTCGCCGAGCATGACGCGCCGGGCGACCTCCTCGACGGCTTCGAGGACGCGCAGCTGCAGCGGCAGCTCGCGCAGCTCCTGCGACAGGAAGGCCGGCTTCACGGTCTGGCCGCGCAGCACCCGGCCGGAGTCGGGCGTCAACGCGCCGGTGAGCACGCGCAGCAACGTGGACTTGCCGGCTCCGTTGGCCCCGACGAGACCGATCCGGTCGCCGGGCCCGATGTTCCACGACACGTGGTCGAGCAGCGGACGGCCGAAGCCGACGGAGACGTCGTCGAGCTCGTACACCTGCTTGCCGAGCCGGGCGGTGGCCAGGCGTTGCAGGGAGACCTGGTCACGAACCGGTGGCACGTCGGCGATCAGCGCGTTGGCCGCGTCGATGCGGAACCGCGGCTTGCTGGTACGCGCGGGTGGCCCCCGGCGCAGCCACGCGATCTCCTTGCGCAGCAGGTTCTGCCGTTTCGCCTCGACGTCGGCGGCGACCCGGGCGCGTTCGGCGCGGGCGAGTGTCCAGGCGGCGTACCCGCCCTCGTAGGCGCGGACGGTGCCTTCGCCGACCTCCCACGTCGAGGTCGCGACCGCGTCGAGGAACCAGCGGTCGTGGGTGACGACGATGAGCGCGCCGCGGCGCTGCAGGAGGTGCGACGCCAGCCAGGCGATGCCGGCGACGTCGAGGTGGTTGGTCGGCTCGTCGAGAATGAGCAGGTCGGACTCGCGGATGAGCAGCGCCGCCAGCGCGACCCGGCGCCGCTCGCCACCCGACATGGGCTCGACGAGCGCGTCCAGACCGAGGTTGGGCATGCCGAGGCCGGCGAGCACCGTGCGGACGCCGGCGTCACCGGCCCATTCGTGCTCGGCGGCGAAGCCCTCGGGCAGCCAGGCGGTGCCGAGGACGACGTCACGCACGGTCGCGCCGGGTGGCAGCTCGAGCGTCTGGGGCAGCGCGGCGACCCGAAGGTCACGCCGGTGGGTGACCCGGCCGGAGTCGGGTTCGATGCTCTTGGTCAGCAACTTCAGCAGGGTTGACTTGCCGGCACCGTTGAGCCCGACGACACCGACCCGGTCGTTGTCGTCGAGGCCGAGGGAGACCTCGTCGAGCAGTTGGCCCGCCGCGTACCCCTTGCTGACGCGGTCGAGGTTGACGATATTCGCCACTACGCCACCCGCGCCCCTGCGACCGGGCCGTGGGCCGGCTGCGCGGACCGGCAGGCGCCGCTGTCGACCAGTTCCTTGGCGAGGGATTCGGCGTGGCGGGCGTCAGCGGCGAGGAACACACAGGTCGGTCCGGAGCCGGAGACGATGCCGGTCAGTGCGCCCGCACCTTGGCCTGCGTCGAGCGTACGGCGCAGCTCGGGGCGTAGCGACAGCGCGGCGGCCTGCAGGTCGTTGCCGAGCGCGCCGGCGAGCACCGAGGGGTCGCGCTGCCGGAGCGCGGCGAGCAGCAGGTCGGGCGAGCCGACCGACGGGGGCGCGGCACCGTAGCCGCGCAGGTGGTCCAGTTCGCGGTAGACGGTTGGGGTGGACAGCCCGACATCCGCGACGGCTACCACCCAGTGCCAGCTGTGGCCGCTGGCCAGGACCGGACTGACCCGCTCGCCACGGCCGGTGCCCAGCGCGGTGCCGCCGAGGACCAGGAAGGGCACGTCAGATCCGATGTCGCGGGCGACCTTCGCCAGTTCGTCGCGGCCCAGGTTGGTGCCCCACAGGCTGTCGCAGGCCACGAGCGCGGCCGCCGCGTCGGCGCTGCCGCCGGCCAGCCCGGCCGCGATGGGGATCTGTTTGCGCAGGTGCAGCCGGGCGAGCGGCTCACGCTGGGTATAGCGGGCGAGCGCCCGGGCGGCGCGCAGCACCAGGTTGTCGTCGTCGCGGGTGAGCTCGCCGGCCCCCTCCCCCTCCATGGTGAGGGTGAGCCGGTCACCGCGGCGCGCGGACAGCTCGTCGTAGAGCGAGATGGCGTGGTAGACGGTGACCAGCTCGTGGTAGCCGTCCCCGCGGACCGGGCCGACGTGCAGGTGGAGGTTGATCTTCGCGGGTACGCGGACCCGGACCGGCCCCGCTGATCCCAGCCGGGGCCGCTCGTACTCCTCCTCGTCGAGCGGTTCTGTCACGCCGCAAACCTTACCCGCGGTTGCGGCCGCGACCGGCCCGGCTGCCCGGGACGGACCCGCCGGCCGCGGCCGCGATGGCGGCGAACCGTTCGACCGGCAGGGATTCACCACGGGCGCCCGGATCCACTCCGGCGGCGCGCAGCAGCCGTTCGGCTTCGTCCGGGCTGCCGGCCCACCCGGCAAGAGCGGCGCGCAAGGTCTTGCGCCGCTGCGCGAAGGCCGCATCGACGACGGCGAAGACCTCGCCACGATCGACGTCGGCCGGCGGATCACGGCGGGTGAACGCCACCAGGCCGGAGTCGACGTTCGGGACCGGCCAGAAGACGCCCGGCGGCACCCGGCCGGCCTGCCGGGCCTGCGCGTACCAGGCGAGCTTCACGCTCGGTACCCCGTAGATCTTCGAACCCGGACCGGCGGTGAGCCGGTCGGCGACCTCCTTCTGCACCATGACCAGGCCGTGGCGCAGGCTGGGCAGGGTCGCCAGCAGGTGCAGGACGACGGGTACGGCCACGTTGTAGGGCAGGTTCGCCACCAGGGCCGTGGGTGGCAGGTCGAAGTCGTCGGGCCGCACCTTGAGGGCGTCGCGGCCGATGACGTGCAGCCGTTCGGCGTGTTCGGGCTGGTGCCGCGCGACGGTCTCGGGCAGCGCCGCCGCGAGCGTGGGATCGATCTCGATCGCGCGTACCGCCGCGGCCTGTGGGAGCAGGGCGAGGGTGAGCGAGCCGAGGCCGGGGCCGACCTCGACCACGACGTCGGCCGGATCGAGCTCGGCCGCGCGGACGATGCGCCGGACCGTGTTGGGATCGTGCACGAAGTTCTGCCCGAGCGCCTTGGTCGGGCGCACGCCCAGCCGCGTCGCCAGCTCACGTACCTCGACCGGCCCCAGAAGTGTCACCACGTCAGCTTGCCACTAACAAGATCCCTCGCGCTCAGGAGAGGGGCTCGGCCCACCGCTCCCCCATGGACGTGGCGCCTACAGCAGGCGTACGGACTCCTGGCGGTCCAGCATCCGGCGGCCGAACCGGCTGCCCACCTGGCCCGTGGCGCCCGTGATGAGCGTGGTCATGATGAGGACGAGCGCACCGCGCTCGTCCGTCACCTCACCGAGATCCGCCGCAACCTGCACGGCTGAGCCGGCGCCGCCACGGCATCACCACGGGCCGAAGACCCGGTCGCCGGTCGCCGAGATCGCGGCGCACAGCTCATCCACGTCGACCTTCTTGACCTCCGCCAGGGTGCGGACCGTCAGCGGGATCAGGTACGAGGCGTTGGGTCGCCCCCGGTACGGCATGGGAGTCAGGTACGGCGCGTCGGTCTCCACCAGCAACTGGTCGGACGGCGTCGCGAGAGCCGCCGCACGGAGCGCGCCGGCGCTGCCGAACGTGACCGTGCCGGCGAAGCTCAACACGTATCCCCGCCGCACACACTCGCGGGCGAACTCCGCATCGCCGGAGAAGCAGTGCAGCACCACGGTGTCCGGCGCACCTTCGGAGTCGAGTACCCGCAGGACCTCGGCGTGGGCGTCGCGGTCATGGATGACCAGCGGCTTGCCGTGCCGCTTGGCGATCGCGATGTGCGCCCGGAAGCTCGCCTCCTGCGCGGCGCGGCCCTCGGCACCGGTACGGAACGTGTCCAGGCCCGTCTCTCCGATGCCACGCACCCGCGGGTCGGCCGCCATCGCCTCGATCTCGCGCAGCGCGCCGTCGAGGTCGGGCAGGCGCGGGGCTTCGTTGGGATGCAACGCCACCGTCGCGACGACCGCCGGGTACTCGCGGGCCACCCCGACGCCCCACCG
>JAOPWA010000065.1 GCA_025965915.1 Dactylosporangium sp.
CGTGACCCACAACATGCAGCAGGCGGCGCGCGTCTCCGACCGGACCGGCTTCTTCTCCATCGACAAGACCGGCGAGCCGGGCCGCCTTATCGAGTACGACGACACGGCGAAGATCTTCACCAACCCGTCGGTGAAGCGCACCGAGGACTACATCACCGGTCGCTTCGGCTGATTCGGACCGCGCAACGAGGACGGGGAGTGCGCGAGCGCACTCCCCGTCCTCGTTGCGTCGTGGCCTCAGTCACCAATGAACAGCCGGGCCGGCTCGTCATCCAGGTCGACGCGCGGCATGACCGCCGTCGTGACGTCGCGCTCCGCCGCCATGGCGGCGTCCATACTCGGATACGCCCGCAAACCCCGCAGCGCCACCAGCGTCGGCGGCAGCATGCGCAGGTTCACAAGCTCTGCCGGCGATCCCCAGACGACGTGCTCAGCCTCACCGCCCACGTCCCGGGTAACCTGCCGCTCGGGTAGCCGCGCCAGGAAGAAGTACGTGTCGTAGCGGCGGGGTTCGAACTCCGGCGTCAGCCAGCGCGCCCACGGTGTGAGCAGGTCACTGCGTACGACCAGGCCCCGCTCGGCGAGCAGTTCGGCGAAGCCGACCTCACGCGCGATGAGCGCCACCCGCGCCGACTCCCACTCGGCGCCCGACACGTCGCCCACCACCGTCGAAGCGTCCGGACCGGCCAGCAGGACACCGGACTCCTCGAACACCTCACGAACGGCCGCGCTCACGACCGCACGGGCGTACGGCTCGTCAAGGTTCAGCCGGGCTGCCCACTCAGCGGGTGTCGGACCCGCCCAGGCGGGTTGCACGGCGGCGTCTCGGGGATCGACCGTACCGCCGGGAAAGGCGTGCATCCCGGCGGCGAACGCCATCGTGGCGGCACGGCGGATGAGGTAGACCTCCGGGCTGGGGTCGCCCGCGCGCAGCAGCAGAACCGTGCTCGCCAGCCGCGGGGTCGCGGGTGCCGCGCCGGAGGCGTAGAAGCCCCGGGCGTTGGCGAGCAGCCCGGCCGGCATCGGGAACGAGTCAGTCAACGCGCACCACCATGGCGGTCCCCTGGCCCACGCCGACACACGCGGCGGCGACGGCATATCCGCCACCTCGGCGGCGCAACTCCCGGCAGGCATCGACGACGATCCTCGGTACGGACGCACCGAGCGGATGGCCGATCGCGATCGCGCCGCCGTTCGGGTTGACCAGTTCCCCGGCGATCTCGGGTAACTCGTGCAGGCAGGACAGGACCATCGCGGCGAACGCCTCGTTGATCTCCCATACGGCGATGTCGGAGAACGACAGGCCGGCGCGGTCGAGGACCTTGCGGATCGCGGGTACGGGGGCCAGTGAGTACCGGTGGGGCTCGACGGCGACGGTGACGCCAGCTACGACCCGGCCGATCGGCTCCGCGCCGAACGGCGACGGCGACGACGCCAGCAGGACCGCGATCGCACCGTCGTTGACCGGCGACGCGTTGCCGGCGGTCACCGAGCCGGAGTCGGTGAACGCCGGCTTGAGCGCCGCGAGCTTGCCCGGCGTCGTGTCCGGCCGGACGGACTCGTCGCGTTTGACGTCCCCCACCGGAAGTACGTACTCGTCGTGCAGGCCCGCTTCCCAGGCCGCCGCGGCGAGGTGGTGCGAGCGCAGCGCCCAGTCGTCCTGCTCGCTGCGACTGATGCCGAGGTCGTGCGCGACGGCCTCGGCACAGGCGCCGAGGCTGACCGTCCACTCCTGGGGAAAGCGCGGATTGACCATCCGCCAGCCGACCTGCGTGTGGTAGAGCTTCGCCTCGGTCGGAAACGGCACGTCCGGCTTGGGCAGGACGAACGGCGCCCGACTCATGCTCTCCACTCCACCGGCGACGACCAGGTCGGCGTCCCCCGCCCGGATCGCACGGGCTGCCTGGGTGATCGCCTCTCCGCCGGAGGCGCAGAGGCGGTTGACGGTGACGGCCGGTACGGACGGCGGCAGACCGGCCAGCAGGGTGGCCATGCGGGCGACGTTGCGGTTGTCCTCACCGGCGCCGTTGGTGTCACCCAGAATCACGTCATCGATGGTCGCCGGGTCCAGGGCGGGTTGTCGGCGGACCAGCTCCGCCAGGGGCATCGCAGCAAGGTCGTCGGTGCGGATCCCGGCCAGGCCGCCCCGGTGTCGACCGAACGGCGTCCGTACTGCGTCGATGAGGTACGCGTCCACGCCGTCGAGCCTAGCCTGCGATCTTGGGGACTAAGGTGTGGGCATGAGCGAGCACAGCGAGCGAATCGGGTGGCGCGGTGCGGATGAGCCTCATGGCGGCACGAAGCGGAGCGGAGTGCCGTCATGAGCGAGCCGATCCGCTGGGGGATCCTGGCCACCGGTGACATCGCACGCGCTTTCGTCTCCGACCTGTCGCTGATGCCCGATGCCGAGGTCACCGCGGTCGGTTCGCGCAGTCAGGAGGCGGCCGACCGGTTCGCAGCGGCACACGACATCCCCCGCGCCTACGGTAGCTGGGAGGCTCTCGCGAGGGACCCTGACGTCGACGTCATCTATGTGGCGACGCCACACTCGGCCCACCACGCGGCGAGCCTCGCGTGCCTGCGAGCGGGCAAGGCGGTGCTCTGCGAGAAGCCGTTCACGCTCAACCTCGCCCAGACCGAGGAGTTGGTCGAGACGGCCCGCAGCAACGAGGTCTTTCTGATGGAGGCCATGTGGATGCGCTGCTTTCCCGCGATCCATATGATCTGCGGGCTCGTCGCTGACGGGGCGATCGGGGACGTGACCGCTGTCCAGGCCGACTTCGGCGTGTCCGGAACCTTCGATGTGACGCACCGGTTGCGCGCCCCGGAGTTGGGCGGCGGCGCCCTGCTGGACTTCGGCGTCTACCCGGTGACCTTCGCGCACATCATGCTCGGCCCGCCCGATCGCGTCGAAGCCTGGGCGCAACTTACCCCGGAAGGCGTTGACGCGAATACCGGCATGACCTTCGGGTACGCCTCCGGCGCGCTCGCCTCGCTGACCTGCTCCCTCGTCGGCGACACGCCACGTACCGCCACCGTGACGGGGACCCGGGGCCGCATCGAGCTTCCCCGTGACTTCTATCGGCCCGCCGGCTTCACGATCGTGCGGGGCGACGCCGAGCCGGAGTACGTGCCGATCCCGTTCGACGGCCTGGGCTACCACTTCGAGGCCGCGGAGGTGCAGCGCTGCCTGCGCGAGGGGCTGATCGAGAGCCCGGTCGCGCCGCTGGCCGAGTCGCTCGCGGTGATGTCGACCCTCGATGCTGTCCGGGAGCGGATCGGGGTCGACTACGTCACCTGAAGATCGGGCGGACCACGAAGTACGCCAGGACCGCGATCGCCGCCGCCGCCGGGAACGTCAGGATCCACGCCAGCACGATGTTGCCGGCGACGCCCCACCG
>JAOPWA010000072.1 GCA_025965915.1 Dactylosporangium sp.
CCCTATCTGGGAGCGCCACACCGGCCTCCTGGATATATAACGCCGCCACCCCGCCTGCTTGTTGAAGTGCCAACGATCACGCAACGGCACAGGACGCCGATGCGAGTATGCGGGTCCCGCGCCCTGGAAGGGCTGCGGGACCCGCGTGGCACATGGTTCTCCGGCGTGGCCGGTGTCAGCCGGTCAACAGCGACGCGCCCGAGATGCTGTTGACGATCGTCCGCATTGATGAGAACAGGACGTTCGTGCTGCACTTATTGCTGCCGGCGTCATACACCGGGCCGCAGGCAGAGCCGGTCATGCCCGAGCCCAGGAAGCCCTGTATCATCCCGGCTGCACGGACCTGGCCGGACGAAGTACTCGCGAGAGAGATCACAGGGCCGCCGCTGTCACCTTGGATATTCGCGATCGCGCCGCTTGACTGCTGGACGCCTTCGATGGTCGAGAACGAGCCAAAACCGTCGTTGAACGAGACCATCAGGTTTGTGACCTTGATGTTGCAGTGTTCGCCGGAGTTCCCGCCACCTGTGCACACATAATTGTTAACGGCTAGATCCTGGTAGCCGATGACGGTCTTCCAGAAGTTGTTCGAGTTGTACGGCCCGTCGAAAGCCCAGGTCGAGCCGGTGGCGCTCAGCACCCGGCCGCCGCCGCCGGTAGAGTTGATCACGCCAGTACCGTATTTGTTCGACGCGGCGCGATTTTGATAGTTGTTTTCGGTGCAGTGGCGCGCGGTTGTCGTGTGGGACGTCCCGTTGATGCTGATGCCAAAGCCGCTGGAACAGGTATGTCCGGTGGAAGGGCTGATCATGTACCCACCCGCGTTGAACGGCGCGGAGTCGTTGTCGCGGCCAAGGCTTGTGTCAGCGCTGACGCCCGGTACGACATGAACAGGCACTCCCATTACCGCCGTGACCATTGACTGCACCTGCGGTGCCCGCTGGGCCGGCGCGGCCGTGGTGTAGGTCCCGTTAACGGTGATTCCGTCCTCAGTGGCCCCGACGGCGGCAATGGCGGAGATCTTGAATCCAGCCCATGCGCCCGCGGCTGCCTGCTGCCAGATCGCGTCGGTCGCCGCCTCGATCTGCTGCAAGCTGTACTGACGCTGCTGAACGGCCACCGCCATGCCACGCCGCTCGCCCTCTTTGATGATCGCGGAGAGCAAGGGTGTTCGGGGGCCGTACCACATTATGGTTGTCGCCTTGTGCGCCAGGTCGTCGATCGAGCCGACATAGCCGCTGTTGGCGAAGCCGGGCTGACCGATCATCCAGGTCCTGAAAACGGAAAGCGCATCCTGGTTATCGATGGTCTGGGCTCCCACATTGTGGATGAACGCCTGGGTGACCGCGTCGCTTGCCGTGCCCGGCTGTCCCGACGCCGTCGGCCCGCCTGTGGGGACAGCGCCGGACGCCGCCGTCGGGCCGATCTGCATGGTGAGAGCGGCTAATGGCAGGAGGGTGGCCAGCGCCATGGCGAGTTGCCTGCGCCGTCGCCTCCCCCTCGTCTTCGGTTCCTTGATCGGATCGATTTGGACAGACATTGCGACCTCCCAGTAGCCCCGGGATGGGGGGATCGCAACAGTAAAGGCAGTTAACTGAAGCCCACAAGAGCGTTACGGTAAAATCACTCAGCGCTACACGAGCATCGTCCGCGCCCGGCCGTAGAAAGATCAACTGAGCAGGGAAAATGACTTCAGTCGATGCCGCGAAAGAATGACCGGCATCACCGCCCGTCATTACCAGCAAATCCGGGCCAACAACACCTACCAACTCTTTGCTGGCCAATGGATGAAAGTCGACCTTCCCCCGCGGCAACAGTCCCAGAACCGCACTTCCCATAGCATGTCGGGAAAGATCGCCACCAACCGTCTACCCTGTCGAGGCCGCGCCCCTCCCCCGCGCGTTACCTGTGGGAGCAGGCGGCACACGCTGCGGCCGATGGCCGGAGACAGCGGCCAGGCCGAGACGGTCAAGGTACTCACCCGGGCGCACATGACGCTGATCTTCCGAACGAACCCGACATGTCCTGCGGCTACGCCAGATGCTGCGCGAGTTCTTCCCCGCCGCGACGCTCGCCTTCGACGACCTCGACGACCTCGACGCCCCCGACACGCTGGAGCGGCTGGGCCCGGCGCCCGATCCGGTGTCGGCGGCCCGACTGTCGACCACGCAGATCACCGCCACGCTCAAGCGGGGCGCTACAACACCGCCCGGCCCCACCGCGGTATCAACCTCGACGTGCCCGTCCCGCCGACCGGCATCACAACCGCCCGCACCGAACGGGTCAGGCACGTCGAACGGGCGGACATCCTCCGTGGACTCATTCACGAATACCGCCGCGCCGCCTGACCGACACCGCTCCCCGAGGCCGTTCGCCTCGACGCCAGTATGACCAGCCACCCCGGACGTGTGATTGTCGAACACCGACTCGCCCGCGACGCCACCGGCACAGCACGCCGGATGCCGCCTTCACCGAGTAGCACCGTCCCACTGCCCGCTGGTCCGCAAAGTTGCACCCTTCAGGCGGAAAATCTGCGGCGTCGAGATCGCGCAATCGCTTGACGCAACGGCGCCCCACGGGTCGGCGAGCGCGGTCCGCGGGGCGGGCCTCAGAGGCCCAGCAGTTGGCGGGCGACGATATAACCGGAGCCGCCGTTGACGCCGTGGCCGGGCCAGGTAGCGGCGCCGAGCTGAAAGAGCCCGTCGATGGGGGTGCGGTGCCCGGGCTGGCCGGGCAGCGGGCTCAGCAGGTAGCTCTGAGCCAGATCGTGTGCCCCGCCGTAGGGGTCGCCGGGGCCACAGTTGGGGTTGTATCGGGCAAGGTCGTCCGGGGTCACGACAGCGTGCGCGAGCACGGCGTCCGGGATGTTGGGGATGTGTCGGGCGACCATGCCCAGTACCCGCTCGACCAGCCGGGCGGTCAGATCGGGTGTCCATGTCCCGTCGCCGACGTCGATGATCCCGGCCGCGTCGCCGCGCGGCCGGCACGGGATCTCCAGCAACTGAATCCGCATGATCGCGGCGCCGGCCGGGGCGCGGCTCGGATCGAGCGCGGTGGGACAGTCCACGGTGAACGTCGGCTCGGCCGGCAACAGTCCGGCCATGCCCTGCGCTACCGCCAGCGTGCAGTCGTCCAGGCCGCTGGTCAGGTGCGGCTGGCCGATCTGCGCGAACCGGGGATCCGGCCAGCGCGGCGGCTCGCGTAGCGCCAGCTGGATCTGCACACAGCCGCGTCCGTAGCGGTACCGGGCGGCCTGACTCCGCAGTACCGGTGGCGCGTCGTCCCCGAGCAGCCTGAGGTAGAGCTGGTCGGCGTTGGTGGAGGCGACAACCGCCTGGCGGGCGGTGTACCTCTGCCCATCGGTGGTGACCACCCCGACGGCCCGCTGCTGCTCGACAAGGATCCGGGCAACGTCGGCACCGGTGACCACCTGCCCGCCGTGGTCGGTCACCAGCCGGGTCAGGGCGGTGGCCAGTGCCTCACTCCCGCCGGCCGGTACCGGCATGCCCGCCAGCATCGCCGCCTGCACAAGCAGCGTGACCCAGATGCCGCTGCCCGGCTCGTCCGGCGTCCGGCCCAGATGCATCGTCCAGGGCGCCAGCATTGCCTGCAACACCGGTGACCGGAACCGGGACACCGTCGTGCGGGCCGTTTCGAACACGCTCGCCGCGAAGGGGGTCAGCCCTGGCCCGTCCGCGCGCAGCAGCCGCCCGATTGTCGCGGTCGCGGCGGGCTCGGCCAGATCCTGCGTGAAGAGACCGAAAACCTCGGGGGCGTACTCTTCGAACGATTTCATCCATTCGGCGAATGCGTCGCCGTCACCGGCCGCCAGCCGGTCGGCCTCTGTCACCATGGCGTCCATCGACCGGTGGAGCACCGCGGTCCGGCCGTCGGGGAACGAGACTCCGGTGGGGATGTCGGTGTTGAGGTAGCTCAACCCGCGCGCGGTCAGCTCCTCCCCCAGCTCAGCCCAGACGGGACCGCTCAAAAACAGCGGGTGCGACGCGGAGTACACGTCATGCCGGTATCCGGGCAGGGTCAGCTCGTCGGTACGTACCAAGCCGCCCGGCCGGTCGTTGCGCTCCAGCACAAGCACACTTCGGCCAGCTCGAGCCAGGTATGCAGCGGCGACCAGAGCGTTGTGCCCGCTGCCAATGATGACGATGTCGTAACCGTCCACTTTAGTCCCTCCGGCCGATCCGCCTCCGTAGCAGCATCGCAGACAGTCCGGCTAGTCCGCCTGTCGGCTTTCCGATTAACGCTCCCCTCCGGCACGGTGGTCAGGGCCGCTGAGAACCACGCCGGCGTCTCCTCGACGACCTCGCCCAGTCCCGGGTTCCCTCCGCAGGCCAGGGCACATAACTGAATCAACTTCCACAACGGCCCCGCCCTGGCCATCGTGGGTTGGCCGGATGACAAGGATCCGCGTCAGCCGCTGTGTATCGCCGGACCGAACTGCGGCACCTGTGGGACGGTCGTGACGACGTGCAGGACCACCTCGTCGGTCAGGCAGCGCTGAACGTGGGCGACGTCGCCCGGGAAGCGGACGAAGTCACCCGGCGCAAGCTCGACCGGCTCGTCCACCGGTCCGATCCGGATCCGCCCCTGGATGACGTAGACGTGGTGCAACGTTCCCGGCGAGTGCGGGTCGATCGTGGGGGGCGGATGCTCGGTCCGGTGCAGCCGGAACGTCTCCGTCCGCACGTATCCTCGCCGGCCAGCTCAAGGCGTGGACGCCGCATACTCTGAGCCGGCCGGAGGCGTTGCGCCGTCAGCTCGCCACCATCCGCTCCGAGGGGATCGCCTTCGACGACGAAGAGGCCTTCTCGGGCCTGAGCTGCGTCGCGGTACCCATCCTCGGCCCCTCCGGCCGGCCGGTGGCCGCGCTGTCGGTCGCTGGTGCCACCGGGCGCCTCGACACCCGCGCCCAGGCGCCCGCGCTTCGCCGGGTGAGTTACGCCGCCAGTCGTGCCTTCGCCCGCGCCCGCGCGGGCTTGGCCACTCGCGCGCCGCTGACCGTCGCCAGCTGAACTCGTTCTCCGGCATGCTGCCGGTGTGGCCGGATGCCACACGGGCAGCATCCGAATCACGCCGCCTTGCCCGCCGATGCCACCGGCCGCTCGGCCTTGGCCGCCAGCTCCAACGCGACGTCCACGATCATGTCCTCCTGGCCGCCGACGACTCGGCGCCGACCCAGCTCGATGATGATGTCGGCCTCGGAGACGCCGTAGCGCGCCGCCGCCCGGCGCGTGTGCAGCAGGAACGAGCTGTAGATACCCGCATAGCCCAGCAGCAGGCTGCCCCGGTCGAGGCTCGGCAGCTTCCCCGCGCAGATCCGGGCGACGACGTCCTCGGCGACGTCGATGAGTGCCAGGGTGTCGATGCCGGTGGAGGCCCCGGCCCGGTCCAGCGCGGCGACCATCACCTCGGTCGCCGCGTTCCCCGCGCCCGCGCCAAGGCCGTGGCAGGACCCGTCGAGGATCGAGGCGCCGGCCTCGGCGGCCGCGAGCGCGTTCGCCACACCGCAGCCCAGGTTGTTGTGGGCGTGCATGCCGATGGCCGTGCCCTCGCCGAGCCGCGACCGCAGCGCCTCCACCCGCTCGACCACCTGGTGCGGCAGGAGAGCGCCGGCCGAATCCACCACGTACACCGTGTCGGCGCCCGCGTCCCGCATGATCAGGGCCTGCTCGGCGAGCGCGGCGGGCGAGGTCATGTGCGACAACATGAGGAACCCGACGGTCTCCAGCCCGAGCCGTTTAGCCTCTTTCAGGTGCTGAATGGCGATGTCGGCCTCGGTGCAGTGGGTGGCGACCCGCACGATGTCGATGCCGGCGTCGACCGCATCGCGCAGATGCTCGATCGTGCCGATGCCCGGCAGCAGCAGCGCCGCCAGGCGCGCCCGCTTCAACTCGGCCCGAGCGGTCTTGATCAGCTCCAGGTCGTCACAGCGCGCGAACCCGTAGTTGAACGACGATCCGCCGAGGCCGTCGCCGTGGGTGACCTCCACAACTGGTACGCCCGCCGCTTCCAGGCCACGGGTGATCTCCCGAACGTCGTCAGTGGAGAACTGATGGGCGACGGAGTGCGAGCCGTCGCGCAGGGTCGTGTCGCAGACCTGGAGATCCCGTCCGGCGAGCGGGCCACGCGTGGCGGCATCGTCGTCGGAGATAACCGGGGTGGGCAGGCTGCCATTCTGGCTGGTCATGTCGTTGTCCTCCTGTGATCGACGGGTCAGCCCACCGGCTGGCCGGACGCGCGGCGCTCCAGGATCGCCGGCGCGAGACGCTCAGCCGTGGCCACCGCGGCAGCCGTGATGATGTCGAGGTTGCCGGCGTACTCCGGCAGGTAGTCGCCCGCCCCGGTCACCCGGAGGAAGACGCTGACCTTCGTGGAGCCGTCCGGTCCCAGGCCGGGTTCGACGAGAACGGGCGCGGCGAGCCGGTACCCCGGCACGTAACCGCGGACCGCGGCCACCATGGTCTCGACGGACGCCCGTACCGCGTCGGGATCAGTGTCGTCCGGGACGGCGGCGAACACCGTGTTCCGCATGATGACCGGCGGCTTGGCCGGGTTGAGAATGATGATCGCCTTGCCCCGCGCGGCACCGCCCACCTTGCGCAGCGCGTCCGCGGTCGTCTCGGTGAACTCGTCGATGTTCGCGCGGGTGCCCGGCCCGGCGGCCCGCGACGAGATCGTCGCGACGATCTCCGCGTACGACACCGGCGCCACCGCGCTGATCGCGGCCACTACCGGGACGGTGGCCTGACCGCCGCAGGTCACCAGGTTGAGGTTCGGCTCGGCGCGGACCTCGTCCAGGTTCACCGCCGGCACGACGTAAGGCCCGACCGCCGCGGGCGTCAGGTCCAGGGCCATCAGCCCGGCTTCCTGGTAGCGGGGAGCGTTGGCGGCGTGCGCGGCAGCCGAGGTCGCCTCAAACACGAGGTCGAAGTCGTCGGCGCGCTCGAGCAGCGCGTCGACACCCTTGCTGGTGGCCTCCACACCCACCTCACGGGCGCGGCGCAGCCCGTCGGAGGCGGGATCGATGCCGACCAGCAGGACGGGTTCGAGCAGATCGGACCGCCCGATCTTGACGATCAGGTCCGAACCGATATTGCCCGACCCCACTACGGCACAACGGACACTCACGATGGAACCGCCTTTGTCGAATCGGTGGTGAAGCACTGTAACTGTCCGGCCGCACGCCGCAGGCGGGCTACCGGCTGTCCCGGTGGTCGGCACACGGCACCGTTCAGCGCATCAGGTGCCGGGCAGGTCGTCGACGTCGAGCGACTGTCGCGTCACGTACTGGCTCGGTCACCAGCAGCGACAGCTGCTGGTCAGCGTCGACATCGACGTCGACCACGTACCGGTATCCGGCGGCCTCCGCCGTGGTGATCTAGGTTTGCTCAGGCCGCCGTGAGCTGATCCGATCTTGCCCGTTTGGACTGGTAGGGCTTGTTGTCGCGGATGCAGGCCAGAGCACGTCGACGCGGCGTCTGGACAGGGCCGCGGCAGCTTGCCGGTGGGTCTTGCCGACGTCAACGCCGACCCAGATGCTGCCCATGGGCATCGCCCCTGCGCTGGTCGCCGTGAACGTGGACGTCGACCCGCCGAGCCCCCGAATGTCCGCACCTTCAGATGAGGCGATGGTTCGCACGTTTCATTCGGGCGCAGAGGCAGCGGAACGGAAGGCGTCGAGGCGGTCCCACTCCCAGCTGGCCATGAACTACGGCATCACACACCCAGACCGAACCCGACCCTCCGGGTCTACCCGCCCCAACGATATTGATCAAAGTGAGCTGCTGCCTGGCACGAGCCAGACCAGTTACACCCTTGATCAGACAGTCCCACCCCCGGTTTATCGGCTGCGCTCTCGGGAAGACCGGATCATGGCAGTGTTCGCAACAATCCCGACACGTGGTGCGGGAGGTGCGTCCCGTGGACGCGGAGATCAACCTGCGGGTGGACGGAACGGAGCACCGGCTCGTCGTGGATATCCGCACGACGCTGCTGGATGCCCTGCGCGAGCACCTGGGGATCACCAGCCCCAAGAAGGGCTGCGACCACGGGCAGTGCGGCGCCTGTACCGTCCTGCTCGACGGCCGGCGCGCCCTCAGCTGCCTGGCCCTCGCGGTGGCGCACCAGGGCGCGGAGATCGTCACGGCCGCCGGGCTGGCCGCCGGCGACGGCCTGCACCCGATGCAGCGCTCGTTCATCACCCACGACGCGCTGCAGTGCGGCTACTGCACGCCGGGCCAGATCGTGTCGGCGGTGGGAATGCTGGCGGAGGCCGAGGCGGGCTGGCCGAGCGCGGTGAGCACCGACCCGAACGCCGACGAGGTCGCCCTCGACGACGCCGAGATCGCCGAGCGGATGAGCGGCAACCTGTGCCGCTGCGCCGCCTACGCCAACATCGTCCCGGCCATCGCGGAGGTGGCGGCGCGATGAAGCCGTTTCGCTACGAACGCGCCACCGACGTGCCCGGGGCGGTCACGATGCTCGCCGAGGCACCGCAGGGCGCCTACCTGGCCGGCGGGACGAACCTCGTCGACCTGATGAAGCTGGAGGTGGCCACGCCGGACCTGCTGGTCGACGTCAGACGTCTGACCTCCGACCGGATCGAGAAGCTGCCCGACGGGACCGTACGCATCGGCGCCGCGGTGGCCAACAGCGACCTGGCCGCCGACCGCGGGATCCGGCGGCGTTTCCCGGTGCTCTCGCAGGCGTTGTTGTCGGGCGCCTCCGGCCAGCTGCGCAACGTCGCCACCACCGGCGGGAACCTGCTGCAGCACACCCGCTGCGTGTACTTCCAGGACCTCACCACCCCGTGCAACAAGCGCGACCCGGGTTCGGGCTGCTCGGCGCGGGAGGGCTACAACCGGGAACTGGCGATCCTCGGCTGGTCGCAGGCGTGCGTCGCGACGCACCCGTCGGACATGGCCGTCGCCATGGCCGCGCTCGACGCGGTCGTGCACACCCACGGGCCGGACGGGGAGCGGGCGATCCCGCTGACCGAGCTGCACCGGCTGCCCGGCGAGGAGCCCGAGCGCGACACCGTCCTGCGGCACGGCGAGCTGATCACGGCCGTGGACCTGCCACCACTGGCCTTCGCGGCCCACTCCCGCTACCGCAAGGTCCGCGACCGCGCGTCGTACGCGTTCGCGCTGGTCTCGGTCGCCGCCGCGCTGGAGGTCACCGGTGGTGTCGTGCGCGACGTGCGCATCGCGCTGGGTGGCGTGGCGCACAAGCCGTGGCGGGCGACCACGGCCGAGGAGGCACTGCGGGGGACGCAGGCAACCCGGGAACGCTTCCGCGCCGCCGCCGAGGCCGAACTGACCGAGGCCCGGCCGCTGGCGGGCAACGCGTTCAAGGTCCCACTCGCGCGCAACACGATCGTCAGTACCCTCCTCGAACTGGCAGGGGAGCAACGATGAGCACCACCCAGGTCGCCCCCCGCGCCGTCGGCACGGCGCTTGACCGCCTGGACGGCCCGGACAAGGTCCGTGGCGCCGCCATCTACGCCTTCGAGTGGCGGGTCCACCGGCCCGCCTACCTGTACCCGCTGCAGGCCACCATCGCCGCCGGATGCGTCACCGGCGTCGACACGGCCGCCGCGACCGCCGAGCCGGGCGTACTGGCCGTGCTCACCCACCACAACGCCCCGCGGCTGGCCGCCACCGGCGACTCCGAACTGGCGGTCCTGCAGTCCGATGAAGTCGCCTTCCGCGGCCAGTTCGTCGGCGGCGTGGTCGCCGAGACCGCCGAGATCGCCCGCCACGCCGCGAGCCTGGTCCGGCTGGAATATGCGGAGCGGGCACACGACATCGAGCTGCGGCCCGACCGCGACGACCTGTACGCCCCGGCGCAACTCAGCACCGGGGACCCGGCGGACACCGCGCTGGGCGACGTGGACGCCGCGCTGGCCTCGGCGGCCGTGTCGCTGGACGCGACCTACACGACCCCGATGTACCACCACAACCCGATGGAGCCGCACGCCACCATCGCCATCTGGACCGACGACGGGCTCACCCTCTACCTGTCCACTCAAGGGGCACACTGGATCCGGGCGACCGTCGCCGAACTGTTCGGGCTCGACCCGCCACGGGTACGGGTGATCTCCCCGCACGTCGGGGGCGGCTTCGGCTCGAAGATATTCGCCAACCCGGATGTGGTTCTCGCCGCGATGGCCGCCCAGCGCGTCGCGGGCCGGCCGGTCAAGCTCGCGCTCACCCGACAGCAGATGTTCTCCCAGGTCCGCTACCGCACCCCCACCGTCCAGCGAATCCGGCTCGGTGCCGACGACGGCGGCCGACTCACCGCGATCGCGCATGACGTGGTCGCGCAGACCGCCAAGATCAAGGAGTTCGGCGAGCACGCCGCGGTGTGCTCCCGGAACATGTATGCCGCACCCCACCGGCGCACCACCCACCGACTGGCCGCCCTGGACGTGCCGGTGCCTACCTGGATGCGGGCGCCGGGAGAGGCCCCCGGGATGTTCGCGCTCGAGTCGGCCATGGACGAGATGGCGATCGCCTGCGGGCTGGACCCGATCGAGTTCCGGATTCGCAACGAACCGAGCGTCAACCCCGAGACCGGCGCGCCGTTCTCCAGCCGCAACCTGGTGGCCTGCCTGCGCGAAGGCGCCCGCCGGTTCGGGTGGGAGCGGCGCGACCCCACCCCCCTGGCCCGCCGCGACCGAGGCTGGCTGGTGGGTACCGGGGTGGCGGCTTCGACCTACCCGGTGTTCCGGCTGCCAGGGAACGCCGCGACGATTCGGGTCGGCCGCGACGGCCGCTACGCGGTGCTGATCGGCGCCGCCGACCTCGGCACCGGCACCTGGACGGCGCTCACCCAGATCGCCGCCGACGCCCTCGAGGTCACCGTCGACGACGTCGACCTGCACATCGGTGACACCGCGCTGCCCATGGCGTGCACGGCCGGCGGCTCGTCGGGGATCAACAGTTGGGGCTCGACGATCGTCGAAGCGGCTCGCACACTGCGCGCGCGCCTGCGGTCCGAGCACGGTGGGACGGCGCCGGCAGAGGGGTTCGAGGTCACCGCCGAAATGCCCGACAACCCCGATTCCGAGCGCTTCTCCATGCACAGCTTCGGGGCCCAGTTCGCCGAGGTGCGGGTACATGAGGACTCCGGCGAGGTGCGGGTACCCCGCCTGCTCGGCGTCTTCGCCGCCGGCCGGATCATCAACCCCAAGACCGCCCGCTCGCAACTGCTCGGTGGGATGACCATGGGACTGTCGATGGCGCTGCACGAGCACAGCGTGGTCGACCCGCGGTTCGGACACGTGGTCAACCACGACCTCGCCGAGTACCACATTGCCACCAACGCCGACGTCGGCTCGATCGAGGCGTACTGGGTGGACGAGGACGACCCGTACGTCAACCCGATGGGCGCCAAGGGCCTCGGCGAGGTCGGCATCGTCGGCACCGCCGCGGCGATCGCCAACGCCGCCCACCACGCCACCGGCATCCGCGTCCGCGACCTGCCGATCACCCTCGACAAGCTCCTGCGGTAGGCGATGTTCGCCGAGGATATGGACCGGTTCGACTATGTCGTGGTGGGCGCAGGCAGTGCCGGTTTTGTCATCGGCGCGGTTGTCAGGGCCGGTCGCGCCGGTCGCTCATCGCTGTGTCGCTCGTTCGATGGCGGCGCGGTCCCAGTCGCCGAGTTCGGCGGCTGCCTCGTAGGTGGACTGCGCGAACGCCAGCAGCGTTGCATCCGGGTCCCCGGCTGAACGGACTACCTGGTAGGGCAGGACGAACTCCTGAAGGTTGCCGTCGTATACGGCATCGGCCGGTTCGACCGGCCGGTCGGGAAAGCCTTCCGGTTCGGGGTAGGCGTAGGAGTAGAAGACTCCCTGCTCGGCGCCGCCCGGCCAGTAGCCGCAACTGCTGACCTCGTGGCTGTACGCCTCTTGCGCGACCCAGTCCGCGAGGTTGGGCACCCCGCCGGGATGCGGGGGCGCCGTTCTGCCAGAGAAGCGGGTGACGGCGAGGTCGAACGAGCCCCAGAAGAAGTGGACCGGACTGACCTTGCCGGCGAACCGGCTCCGGAAAACGGTAAGGACACGGTGGGCCTGCACCAGGGACAGCCAGAACCGGTGGGCGTAGGCGGCGTCGTAAGCGGCGTGCTCATCGTCTTCGGCGAAGGGGATGGCGACCGGCACCTCGACCGGGCGGGGGTAGATCTCGACCGGAACGTCGAGTTCGGCGAGGCGTCGCATCACCTCTGCGTAAAAGTCGGCGACCGACCGGGGCTCGAGGGCAACCTGGCGGCTCGCGCCGTCGGTGGTGCGCAGGTCGAGGAGGTGACGGTGGAAGTCGAAGGTGGCTTCAAGTCCCCGGTTGCCGTAGGGCATGAGCGACGTGGTCAGGCCCTGGACGGTCACATAGAGCGGGACCTGCCACCACTGGTTGATCATCGGCTCGAGGGCGAGGCGCACCTTCCCGACGACCTGGGTCCACATGTGGAGGGTGTCACGGGTGTCTGCCCAGGCCGACAGCGGCAATTGCGGCCACACGTCCTCCGACGGGAGCTGGTTCACCCCTGGCTGCCTTCGACGGTGATCCGTTTCTCGTTCACCACGACCGCACCCACATAGGCGCGTGGTACTCGTCGACACCACGACGCTTCGCGTCCTGGACGGTTGATTCGCTACAGCGCTTCAACCGAGCGCTCATGTGCGTACTCCCATTCGCTGGTGCTCGACAACCGGGAATTCCGCTATCCCCGCCACGCGATCACCTGGCGGTTTCTGGTGGGCATGTGGGATCGCGACCACGAACCGCCAGCAGGCGACCGTGTCGCGAAGGCCAATGCCCCTAAACCGACATTCAAACCCCAACCAACATCCCCACATGCCTCTACCTGGCCTGCTGGTGTCAGATTGCGCTCCATGTCGGACAACAGCCCGAGCACGAACGCCCGAGCGCTACACCTCTCCCGCCAGTAAGCAGCGATGCGGCGGGAACTTTCGATGGCCGGCAGTCCGAGTTAATGCCGGCGACACCGAGAGGTCGTTATCAACCCGCACAGTCCTGCTGTCAGGTTTGATCAAATACTTGGAGGTCTCGTGGACGACATCGGCGATCGGGCAGGGGTGGGGCGCCGTTCCTTACTGCAGGTCGCCCTCGCCGCACCCGTAATCGGCGCTTCTACGACGCTGGTCGGCCCCGTGGCCAGCGCGGAAGCCGCCAGTGCGGAATCGTCGTCGCCCGGCCACTTCGATCCACAGAGCCCGCGTTTCGCCGTTGCCGTACTGCCGGACACCCAGTATCTCTTCGACGCGGACAGCTCCGACCCGGCACCACTGAAGGAAACCTTCCATTACCTCGTCACGGAGCGCGGGGACGCGAACGTCGCGTTCATGACGCACCTGGGTGACGTCACCGAGCACGGCAGCGAACACGAAATCCAACTGGCCGCCGACTCGTTCCAGGTCATCCACGGCAAGGTGCCCTACAGCGTCCTTGCCGGAAACCATGACATCCGGTCGTCGACAGACGACCAGCGCGGCGACACCCCGTACCTGCGGGCCTTCGGACCGCGGCGCTTCGCCGGGATGCCAACGTTCGGCGGCGCGTCGCCGAACGGGTACAACAGCTACCACATCCTGCGCGCCGGCGGCCGCAGCTGGCTCGTCCTCGCGTTGGACTGGCGGGCGTCGGACCGGGGCCTGCAGTGGGCACAGGGCGTCATCGACGCGCATCGCAGCCTTCCTGTCATCCTCACCACGCATGACCTCGTCTGGGCCGACGACGCCGGGCAGGCGCACCTGTCGGAAAACGGGCAGCGGCTGTGGGACCGGCTCATCCGACGCAACGACCAGATCTTCCTGACCCTCAACGGCCATTACTGGCCGTCGGGGCGCACCGTCCTCAAGAACGACGCGGGCCACGACGTCCACGCGCACATCACCAACTATCAGGACCGCTACTACGGTGGCGCCGGCATGATTCGCCTCTACTCGTTCGACCTTGTCCGCAACGTCGTCGATGTTGAGACGTTCTCACCCTGGTTCCTGGCCCAGGACCCCGAAAAGCGGTCCCGGCTGGCGGCGGAGACGATCGAACTCACCGGACCGGTGGACCGCTTCAGCGTAGAGATCAACTTCGCCGACCGCTTCGCGGGTTTCGCGCCGGTGCCGCCGCCCGCCCCGCGCCCGGCGAGCGCGGTGATGCCCCGCGGCACCGTAGCGTACTGGCGCTTCGATGCGGCCGGGCTCGACACCACAGGCACGCCCGGCGGCCCGGTCGTGGACGGGACTGTCGTACGCGACCTCAGCGGTAACGGCAACAACCTCACGGCACAGCGGCTACCCAACAGCGCCTCCGAGGTGCTCACCTGGTCGCCCGAGCACCACCCCGGCCAGCCGGCCCCCGCCAGCCTCCGCTTCGACGGCGGCAAGAGTCCGGACCGGGGTGCGATCTTGCGTGCCGCGACCGGCGCGCCGATCAACTGCATGAACTTCATGTCCGGTTACACCGTCGAGACCTTCATCAAGCTGCCCGACCCGATGCAGGGCGACCACGCATGGATGGGCATCCTCAGCTGGGAGGGTCGCAACGGTGACGCCGGCAAGACCACCGGCTGGTCCACGGAGGAGCCGACCTGCAGTTTGAACCTCTCCCCTGAGCGGTTCTTGCAGTACGTCGTCTACCCGGCCGCCCAGGACGCGGATCCGACCTCCTGGAGCCATGCGCTGCCAACCGGACGCTGGATGCATCTGGCAGTGGTGAACGACGGACGTCGGACGACGGTCTATATCGACGGATCGAAGATCGCACGCAATCCGTCGCAACTGTCGACCGGCATCGCCACCCTGGGTAAACCGTTCGTGATCGGCGCCACCCAGTTCGCTCAGCAGTACGGGCAGGGCTTCTACGGGTGGATCGGCGACGTCCGCATCATGTCACGCCCGCTGCGTCCCACCGAGTTCCTCACGCCCTTCGAGTAACCCCGACCCTCCGACAGCAGCGGAACCGGGTCTGGCGCGGTCATGAGGGTTGCCCGTACGCGAGGTCGCTGGCGAGCACGGCCGCGCCGACCACACCGGCGCGCGAGCCCAACTCCGACATGACGATCGGCAGGTTACCGGTGGCCAGCGGCAGCGACCGACGGTAGACCACGCTACGGATCTCCGCCAGCAGCAGATGCCCCAGACCGGCCAGCCCACCA
>JAOPWA010000086.1 GCA_025965915.1 Dactylosporangium sp.
GCCGGGTCCGAAACTGCGACAGCACCGTGAAGTCGAACCCGTCGTCGGTCAACTCCAGCCCCAGGCAGTACTTCCAGTCGATACGGCCCCGTACCGCGTCAGCGGCCTGCCGGTCGGTGAGGTTCTCCGCGAACTGCAACACCGTGACCATCGCCAACTGCCCCGGCGAGATCCCGGGCCGGCCCCGCACCCCGAACGCGTCGAGGAACGCCCCGTCGAAGAACACCTCATCCAACTCATCACGCACCCGCATCGCCAGCGCCCCCAGACGAAACGCCGCCCTGGCCACCAGCGCCGTTTGCTCAGGAACCTCTGACAGCGCGCGCGGGCGCATCGACATGGACAACCTCACTCTGCAGCCAGACCGACACAAGACATCTACCCGCTACGATCCTTGCCCCCGCCGCACTCACCGGCGCGCAGACACCCCGACGAGATCAAGAATTAGGCAACAGGGTCGTACAGGGTCGCGGTGCCGCCGGGTTCAGGCCGGGGCTGGTGGTGGTCAGTCGTGCCGGTGCTTCTCGTTGTGCCGCCGGGCCTCTTCGAGTTGGTCCTCGAGGATGATGATCCGGCAGGCGGCCTCCATGGCGGTTCCCTGGTCACACATCTCCCGGGCCCGAGCGGCGAGGCGCAGCTGGTAGCGGGAGTAGCGGCGGTGCCCACCGGCTGAGCGGTGCGGGTCGATCAGTTTCGCCTCGCCGAGCCGTCGCAGGAAGTCCTGCGAGGTGCCGAGGATCTCTGCGGCGCGGCCCATCGTGTAGGCGGGGTAGTCCTCGTCGTCCAACGGGTCGTCAAGTTGGGCCATGTCACCTCCATGTCGAGGGCCCCGGCGCATTTCGCGCCGGGGCCCAGGGTTATGGGTCTTAACACCATCTACCGATAGGAACGTCGGGTTGTCGTATCCGCACCAGCCGTGTGTGACGGGTTCGGGTGCGAGGATCGCGTAAGCGTGACCGGAGACCACCTCTCGTTCGATGGAAACTGCGGTGTCCGCCCAGCCTGTGTTGCGGCCGGTGGCGGGCGATCCAACGGTGTAGGGCCCTCCCTTTCCTCTGCGTCCATTACTCGTGCGTCGTGCTGTCCGCCGGTGTCGAAGCCCCACGCGACCTCATGGCCCCGTACACGTGCGGCGAACTGTCATACCTCGGGTGGAGCCCTGAATCGGACCTCGGCCCCACCTGCTGCGCCCGGTCGTGCCTTACGTCCGGGTTCCTATACTGCTGTGTCGTGCTGAGCGGAGCCCTGAACGTTCGTCGGCCCTGCTCCTACGCCTCGTGCGGGCGGCTCGTCTGCGTCTTTGTTGTTCTCTGTTCTCGACTTGAGAAACATTAGCCAGTGATGGCGAGCATGTCTAGTACCGGAGGCATAGATTTTTGAGTGGTCGCCCGTAGCATCTGGACCCGTCGGACGACCAGCACGGGGCATCACGGTGACACCGTGGCGCTGTGGGTGCCAGAAAGTCGGTCACCTCACGCGGCCTGCGAGTATTCCCCGATCAAGCCGCCGAGACGGTCGCGCCTCACTACCCGCCTACCGGCCAGGGCGACCGGCGGTTGGGCCGGCCCGAACGGCGGTACCTGTCCGAGCGAGCGGTGTGGACGGCGCGCGTTGTAATGATCGACATACTCGGTCATCACCGACTGTAGGTGGCGATGCCCGAAGATCAGCATCCGGTCAAGCAGATCACGGCGCACCGTGGCGACCCAGCACTCCGCGTACGCATTGGCCCGCGGTGCCCGCACCGGCGACTTGAGCACCTTGATGCCTGCGGCGGCGAAGACCGCATCGAACACGGCGGTGAACGTCGCATCGCGATCCCGCACCAGAAACCGCAACGAATCGGCTCGCTCGCCGAGTTCCATCAGCACGTTGCGGGCCTGCTGCGCTACCCACTCCCCCACCGGATACGCGGTAACGCCAAGCACATGCACCCGCCGGCTGCCCACCTCGATCGCGAACAGCACGTACAGCCGGCGCAGCGACACCGTGTCGACGCTGAAGAAGTCCACCGCCAGTACGCCCCGCGCCTGGCACCGGAGGAATTGCCGCCAGGTCACCGCCGACCGCGTCGGGGCCGGATCGATCCCAGCACGCTTGAGGATGGCCCAGACGGTGCTGGCACCAACGCGGTAGCCCAGCCGCCGCAGCTCCCCATGAATTCTGCGGTAGCCCCAAGTCGAATTCTCCCGGGCCAGTCGCAACACCAGGCTGCGGATCTCCGCAGCGATCGATGGCCGGCCGCGTCGGCTCAGATACGTCCACCGGCGGCGCACCAGAACCCGATGCCAGCACAACAGCGTGCCCGGCCGCACGAACAACCCGCCCCACAACCGGCGGGGCAGCAGCCGTGCCAGACCGGCCAGCACCGCCCGGTCGGCCCAATCCTGTACCGTGCCAGAACTCGATGAACGCGTTGTGAGCTGCCGGTTCATTGAGCTGGGGCATGATCGGGTTCATGGCTGTTCGACTGCTCTACCTGGTCATGGTTCGGGTGTTCGGCTGGCTTGCGCTCCTTGCCCGAAGCGATGCCGCCAAGACGGCGGAGCTGCTGGTGTTGCGCCACGAGGTCGCCGTGCTGCGCCGACAAGCCGGTCGCCCACGGCCCTCGTAGCCGGACCGGGCGGTGCTGTCCGCGCTGACCAGGCTGCTGCCCCGTCACCTCCGTGAGCACCGGATCGTCACCCCGGCCACGCTGCTGGCTTGGCATCGCCGTCTGGTCGAGCGGCACTGGACGTATCCGAACCGGTCGGGTCGTCCGCGGGTCAGCGCCGAGGTGCGGGATCTCGTCGTGCGGCTGGCGCGAGACAATCCTGGCTGGGGACATCGCCGGATCCAAGGTGAGCTCGTCGGACTCGGTTACCAGGTTGGTGCCGGCACGATCCGCCGGATCCTCGCCCGTGCCGGGCTCGGCCCGGCGCCGCGCGGGGTGGAACCGGATGGCGGACGTTCCTGCGCGCTCAAGCATCCGGGCTACTGGCCCTCGACTACTTCCACATCGATACCGTCACCCTGCGGCGGCTATACGCGCTGGTGGTCATCGAGGTCGCCACCCGCCGGGCGTACATCCTCGGCGTCACCGAATACCCGACCGCAGCCTGGACCACCCAGCAGGCCCGCAACCTGGTGATGGACATCGGCGACCGGATCGCGTCGTTCCGGTTTTTGATCCGTGACCGGGACGCGAAATTCACCCAAGGCTTCGACGCGGTGTTCGCCGCCGAAGGCGTCGACGTGGTCAAGATCCCTCCACGGACTCCTCGGGCGAACTGCTACGCGGAACGGTTCATCCGCAGCGTCCGTTCCGAGTGCACGGACCGAATCCTGATCTACAACGAGCGGCACGCCCGCATGGTCCTCGACGAATACGCTGCCCACTTCAACGGGCACCGTCCACACCAGAGCCTCGCCCAACACCCACCCAACCACGACCCGGCCGTGGTCATCCCGATCGACGCCCCGATATGGCGACGACGGATCCTGGGCGGCGTGATCAACGAGTACCACCGAGCGGCCTGATCGGATCAACGAAGCCGCAGGTCAGCGCCGCGCAGCGAGTTCTGGCACGGTACAGGCTGACCAACGGCCAAGACACGTGGAGCGCCCGGTGCCTTGAGAGAGGCACGCCGGGTGCGGCGAGCGGGTCGGGGAAACGGACCAGTCGAAAGGCTGACACCGCGCCCCGGCCCGACTCAACCGTCGACTGCGCACTCACCCTCAAACGCCTGTACGTGTTCTTCGTCCTTGAGGTCGACAGCCGTTACGTGCACATCCTCGGCGTCACCGCCAACCCCGACGGAACCTGGACGGCACTGTTGCATTAAGCGATCTTCAAGATCACCGGCCGCAAAACTTCTTGTGAGATCGAATTCGGCCGCTCAACTCGGCCTAGAAGATCTGGACAAAGCGATCCTATTGTCAGGACTGAACCCCGACTGA
>JAOPWA010000091.1 GCA_025965915.1 Dactylosporangium sp.
CGGCGCTGGATCGAGCACTCCCGCTCGCCGAGCGTCACCACGTTGCCGAACGTGTCGGCGAGCACCTGGACCTCGACGTGGCGGGCGCCCTCCACGTACCGCTCGCAGAAGACCGTACCGTCGCCGAAGGCGGACGCGGCCTCGCGCCGGGCCGCCGCCACCGCGTCCGCCAGCGACTCGGCATCGCGCACGATGCGCATGCCCCGGCCGCCGCCGCCCGCGGACGCCTTGACGAGTACGGGAAAGACGCTGACGTCGCCGGCGTCGGTGTAGGTGGGCAACATGTTCACGCCCGCCTCGGCCAGCAGCGTCTTGGCCTCCAGCTTGGAGCCCATGATCGCGATGGCCTTGGGTGGTGGGCCGACCCAGGTCAGCCCCGCGTCGATGACGGCCTGGGCGAAGTCGGCGTTCTCCGACAGGAACCCGTACCCGGGGTGCACCGCGTCGGCGCCGGCCCTGCGTGCCGCGGCGACGAGCAGGTCGGCGCGCAGATAGGTGGCCGACGGCGCGTTACCCGCAAGGCCCACGGCGAAGTCGGCCTCGCCCGTATGGGGGGAGTCCGCGTCGGCGTCGGAGTAGACCGCCACCGTCTCCACGCCGATCGCCCGGCAGGTGGCGAAGATCCGGCGGGCGATCTCGCCCCGGTTGGCCACCAACAGTCTCTTGATCATCGCGATCTCACATCCGGAAGACGCCGAAGCGCGGTTCAGGGCCGTCCTGCACGACCGAGAGGCAAAGACCGAGCACGGTACGCGTGTCGCGCGGGTCGATCACGCCGTCGTCGTAGAGCCGACCGGACAGGAACAGCGCCGCCGACTCACTCTCGATCTTGTGCTCAACCATCGCCCGCATCTGGGCGTCCCGCTCCTCGTCGTACGGCTGGCCCTTGGCCTCCGCGGCCTGTCGGGCGACGATCGACAGCACGCCGGCGAGCTGGGTCGGGCCCATCACGGCCGACTTGGCGTTGGGCCAGGTGAACAGGAACCGGGGGTCGTAGGCCCGGCCGCACATGCCGTAGTTGCCGGCTCCGTACGAGGCTCCGATGTTGACGGTCAGGTGGGGCACGGTCGAGTTGGCCACCGCGTTGATCATCAAGGCGCCGTGCTTGATGATGCCCGCCTGCTCGTAGTCGGCTCCCACCATGTACCCGGTGGTGTTCTGCAGGAACAGCAGCGGGGTCCGGGACTGGTTGGCGAGCTGGATGAACTGCGCCGCCTTCTGCGCCTCCTGGGAGAAGAGGATGCCGCGGGCGTTGGCGAGGACTCCCACCGGGTAGCCGTGGATGCGGCCCCACCCCGTGCACAGCGCGGTGCCGTACGCCGGCTTGAACTCGTCGAACTCGCTGCCGTCCAGCACGTGCGCGAGGATTTCCCTGGGATCGAAGGGTAGGCGCAGATCAGCCGACGGGATCGCGAGCAGGTCCTCGGGGTCGTACTTCGGGCTTTCCGCGACGGTCGGGAGGCCTGACGGGCGCCAGTTGAGGCGGGCGACCGCGGCGCGGGCGAGGCGGATCCCGTCGCGCTCGTCCTCGGCGAGGAAGTCGGCGAGGCCGCTCTTCGTCGCGTGCATCGCGGCGCCGCCGAGCGACTCGTCGTCGGTGTCCTCGCCGGTGGCCATCTTGACCAGCGGCGGACCGGCGAGGAAGACCTTGGCCCGGTCGCGCACGAAGATCGTGTAGTCGGACATGCCGGGGATGTAGGCGCCACCCGCTGTCGCGTTACCGAAGACGACCGCGATCGTCGGGATGCCGGCGGCGGACAGCCGGGTCAGGTCCCGGAACACACCACCGCCCGGGATGAAGATCTCGGCCTGCGCGGGCAGGTCGGCGCCGCCCGACTCGACCAGGTTGATCAGCGGCAGTCGGTTGACCCGGGCGATCTCGCCGGCCCGCTGCGTCTTCTTCAGCGAGTACGGGTTGACGGCTCCACCGCGTACGGTCGGATCATTGGCGATGATCATGCAGGTGATGCCCTCGACCACGCCGATGCCGGTCACCAGACCGGCGCCGACCGCGTGATCGGTGCCCCAGGCGGCGAGCGGGGCGAGCTCCAGGAACGGCGCGTCCCGGTCGAGCAGCAGTTCGATGCGCTCGCGCGCCAGCAGCTTGCCCCGGGCGTGGTGCCGGATGACGTACTTGGTGCCCCCGCCGGCTGTGGCCTGCCGCAGGGCCTCGTCCAGCTCGTCGAGGCGCCGCAGCATCGCACTCCGGTTGTCCACGTAGGACTCCGACCGGGGATCGAGGCTCGTGTCGAGTGCCGGCATGCCCGCTAAACCCCCAACTGCTTGGCGATGATCTCGTTCATGATCTCGGTCGTGCCGCCACCGATGCCCAGGATCCGGGCGTCGCGGTAGTGCCGCTCCACCTCGGCGTCACGGAGATAGCCGAGGCCACCGTGCAGTTGCACGGCCTGATCCACGACGTGGTCGCAGACCTCGACCGCGGTGTTCTTCGCCATCGCCACCTCCGTGACGAGAGGTTCGCCGCTGGTGGCCCGGACGGCGGTGTGCCGTACGTACGTCCGCGCCACGTCGATCTTCCGGGCCATTTCGGCGAGGCGGTGCCTGATCACCTGTCGGCTCGCGAGTGGTCTTCCGAACGTGTGGCGGTCTCGAACCCAACGGATCGTGAGATCCAGGCACCGCTGCGCCGTGGCGTACGCGCTCACGGCCAGCGAGATCCGCTCGGTTGCGAAGTGGCGCATGATCTGGGCGAAGCCGGCGCCTTCGTCCCCGACCAGGTGGCTTACCGGGACGCAGGTCTCGACGAAGGCCAGTTCGGCGGTGTCAGAGCAGTGCCAGCCCATCTTCTCCAGCCGACGCGTCACGGTCGGGTTGTCGATGACGAGCAGCGAGATTCCACTGTCTGTTCGGACCGCCGTGGTCACGAAGTCGGCCCGGGCGCCGCTGGTGATGTACGTTTTCGAGCCGTTGACCACGAAGTGGTCGCCGTCGCGGACCGCTTTGGTCCGGATACCGGCCACGTCGGAGCCGCCGTCGGGCTCGGTGACGGCGAGCGCGCCGATGGTTCGCCCTTCGAGCGTCGGCCGGACGTATCGGTCGATCAGCTCCGGGTTGCCCGCCGCCACGATGTGCGGCAGCGCGATGCCGTGCGTGAACAGCGCCGCGACCAACCCGGACGAGCCGCCGGCCTGGATCAGCTCCTCCGTGACGACGATCAGGTCGAGCAGGTCGCCGCCGACGCCGCCCACCTCTTCCGGGAAGCCGATACCGAGCAGGCCGATCTCCGCGGCCGTCTTGTGCAGGTCACGAGGCACCTCACCGGCCCGCTCCCAGTCGTCGAGGTGGGGTAGTACCTCGTTGGCGACGAAGCGTCGGGTGAGGTCGCGCAGAGCCCGCCGCTCCGGGGTGCTGAAGGGGTCGCTCACAGCAGCTCCTCGGGTACGTCGACCAGCCGCGAGCGAAGCCACTCACCCACCGCCTTGGCCTGCGGGTCGAACCGGGTGGAGGCCGCGACCCCACGCCCCAGCAGGCCGTGGACGACAAAATTGAGCGCCCGCAGGTTGGGCAACTCGTACCGGTCGATGGCGAGAGCGGCCGTTTCCGGGAGCAGTTCGCGCAGCCGCTCGACGGTGAGGAAGTCGCGCAGCCAGCCGAATCCCGCGTCCTCGCGAGCCCAGACGCCGAGGTTGGCGTCGCCACCCTTGTCGCCCGACCGGGCCCCGACGATCGTGCCGAGCGGGACTCTGCGAAGCGCCCCTGTTCCTGAGGAGGGCGCCCCTCTCACGGAATAGACCGTAGGAGGGGCGCCCTCCTCAGCAGCAGCGCCCTCGTCAGCAGCAGCGCCCTCCTCAGCAGCAAAGCGCCGGGGCGGAGCGATCGATACGCGCTCACCCGACGGCAGCACGGCCGTGTGCGGAACGTCCTGCTGCGGCAGCCACTCCGCGGTGAACACCCCGACCGGCGTCGCGTCCCCCGGCGGCCCGGTCAGCGTGAATCCCGGGTACGACGCGAGCGCCAACTCCACCGCGGCCTGCGAGAAAGCGCGTCCGGCCCGTCGGGCGTCAGCATCAGTCAGGTGTACGTGCAGCAGCGCGCTCGCCGTCTCCTCGGTGTCCGCATCGGCGTGGTCGGTACGGGCGAGTACGAATTCCAGGCCGTCTTTGCCGACCGTGTCCTCCAGTTGGGTGCGTACCAGCGCCGCCTTGGCCTCGAGGTCCAGGCCGCACAGCACGAACGTCATGGCGTTGCGGTAGCCGGCCAGCGTGCTCACACCGACCTTCAGCGTGGGTGGCGGTTCGCTGCCCCGCACACGGGAGATCAGCACCCGGTCCGGGCCGGCGCCGGCCAGTGCGATCGTGTCGAAGTGGGCGACCACGTCCGGCCCCACGTAGGCCGGCGACGCGATCTCGTAGAGCAACTGGGCGGTGATCGTCGCGCACGTCACGGCTCCGCCCGTACCCGGATGTTTGGTGATCACGGCGGAGCCATCGGAGTGCAGTTCGGCGATGGGGAAGCCGGGCCGGCGCCCGCCGTCGGGCAGTTCGGTGAAGTAGGCGAAGTTGCCGCCGGTTGCCTGGGCGCCGCACTCGAGAACGTGCCCGGCGACGCTCGCCCCGGCCAGGGCGTCCAGGTCGTCGCGTGACCAGCCGAAGCGCGCGATGGCCGGCCCGACCACGAGCGAGGCGTCCGTGACCCGGCCGGTCACCACGATGTCGGCCCCGCCGCGCAGGCACTCGGCGATGCCGAACGCCCCGAGGTAGGCGTTCGCCGTCAGCGCGCCCGGGAACAGCGCGGTTACGTCGTCGCCGTCGACGACCCCGATTCTCGCCGGCAGCCCCAGCGCGCGCAGGGCGTCGGCGAGACCGGACGGGTTGAGGCCGCCGGCGTTGGTGACGATCTTGACGCCCCGGTCGAGAGCGGCGCCCAGGGACTGCTGCATCTGGCGCAGGAACGTCTTGGCGTACCCGCTGGTGGCGTCCTTGGCGCGGTCGCGGCCGAGGATCAGCATCGTCAGCTCGGCCAGGTAGTCGCCGGTGAGGACGTCGAGCTCGCCGCCGTCGAGCATCTCCCGCCAGGCGGTGAAGCGGTCGCCGTAGAAGCCTGAGGCGTTGCCGATGCGCAGGGTCATTTTGTCGGCTCCGGTCCGTCTCCGGTTGTCGGCTTCCGTCCCTCTCCGGGTGGCCCGGCGAATGCCTGTGCCACGTCGAGCCACTCGTCGGCGACCGGCCCGCTGGCCTGCAGGCCGAGATCCGCGCGGTGTCGCCGCTGGGTGACCAGTAGGCAGAAGTCGAGGGCCGGCCCGGTGAGACGGTTGGCGGCCTCAACCGGCCCGAACTCCCACCGCTGCCCGTCGGGCGCGGCCAGTTCCACGCGGACCGGCCCGCTCGGCACGGGTCGGCCGTGTGCGGCGAACCCGTGACTCAGGGTGCGAAACCCGATGTGCGCGACGTGCCGCAGCCGAGCGGTCGGCGCCCTTCTGATCTCCAGCGCGTCGGCCACGTCCTGCCCGTGCGCCCAGGTCTCCATCAGCCGGCCGGTAGCCGTCATCGCCGGTGACATCGGAGGACCGAACCAGGCGATCTTCCTGTCGGCCGGTATCGCGAGCAGCGTCTTGCCGAGGGCCTCGCGCACCTGCCGCCAGCGGGCGAGCAGTTCGGCCGCCGGCTGTCCGATCCCCTCGGCGGCCTTCCGATCGACCAGTCCGGTCGTGTCTCGCGCGGCTTCCGTCAGGACTCCAACGAACGCCTCGGGGTCGGTGGCCGCGAGGATGGCGACCGAGTCCGTCCACGCGAGGTGCGCGATCTGGTGCGCGATCGTCCAGCCGGGTGCGGGAGTCGGGCGCTGCCAGTCGTGATCGGGCAGACCGGCGACGGTGTGGTCGAGGTCGGCCGACTCCTCGGCCAGGTCTTTGAGCAACTCGGCTAGGTCGACCATCTAGGACTCCCGGATCATGCTGGCGAGTTGGCGTTTCCACGCCCCGAGTAGCTGCTCGCGGCGGTGCGAGTCGTCGCTGAGCAGGTTGGCCACTCCCAGCCCGCGCAGCAGGTCGAGGGTGGCCTGTACGGCCTCGCGTACGCCCGGCTTCGTTTCGTCGGCCCCGAGCAGGTCGACGGCGAGCCGGTGCATCTCGCGCCCGACCCGCGCCTCCAGCGGAACGAGCGCGGCCTTGAGGTCGGAGTCGGTGCGGGCGGCCACCCACACCTCCAATGCGGCCACGAACAGCGGGCCGGTGAACGCGGCGGCGAGCATGTCGATGACCCGGTCGACCCTGTGCTCGGTGTCACCGGCGAGCACCGCGACGTTGTCGCCGGTGTCCGCTGCGGCCTTGTCTCCTTTGGGCGCCGCCGCTTTGCCGATGTCGGCCTCGGCCTCGGTGCGGATCTCGGCCGCCCGTCGCTCGGCGAGGTGCTCGACGGCGGCGAGCACGAGCGCCGCGCGGGTGGGGTAGTGGTGCAGTTGAGCGCCGCGGGAAACCCCGGCCCGCTCGGCGATGACCGTGGTCGACGCACCCGACCAGCCGAACTCCACCAGGCACTCCACGGTTGCTTCGAGCAGGCGCTGCTGGGTCGCGCGACTGCGCTCCTGCTGGGGGGCCCGAGCCGCGGTGGTCATACGACCAAGCGTGCCTACCCTAAAACAAACAGTCAAGACTGACTTTTATTGCGACCGCACGGAGCTGACCCTCGCCGGTGTCACCCCTGCCATGGAGGCGCTCCGCTGGCTCGCGGACAAGTCGCTGAGCGACGCGCGCACCACCGCCGTAGCCCACGGTCGGACCCATAGCCCAGCGGGTACGCGCCGGGGTCTGAACGTGGCCCAGTAGTCGAACTGTCGCCGTCCGGCTTCGGGCGGCGGCAGTTCGACTACTGATCGAGCGTTCGACTACTGATCGAGCTGGTCAGACACGGGCGCGGCGGGCCAGACGCTCGGGGTCGAGAATGATCACGCTCTTACCGTCGAGGCGCAGCCAGCCGCGGGAGGCGAAGTCCGCGAGGGCCTTGTTGACGGTCTCGCGGGAGGCGCCGACCAGCTGGGCAAGCTCCTCCTGAGTCAGGTCGTGCGTCACCCGCAGCACGCCACCGTCACGGGTGCCGAACCGCCCTGCCATCTGCAGCAGGTTCTTGGCGACCCGGCCCGGGACGTCAGTGAAGATGAGATCGGCCAGCGCGTCGTTCGTCCGGCGCAGTCTGCGCGCCAGCACCCGCAGCAACTGCTCGGCGATCTCCGGCCGGTTGGTCAGCCACGGCCGTAGGGCCTGCTTGCGCAGCCGGGCCAGGCGGGTGTCGACGACGGCCGTCGCGGTGGCCGTCCGTGGGCCGGGGTCGAACAACGACAGTTCGCCGACCATGTCGCTCGGGCCCATAACGGCAATGAGGTTCTGTCGGCCGTCGGCAGCCCGCCGACCGACTTTGATCTTGCCGGAGAGCACGATGTACAGGCTGTCGCCCGGCTCTCCCTCGCCGAAGACCACCTCGCCCTTGCGGACCTCGACGGTGTCCATCTCCTTGACGAGGACATCCGCCGCTTCCGGGTCGACGCCCTGGAAGATCCCGCTGCGGGCAAGTACGTCGTCCATGCGTCACCTCTGTCGCTCAAGAGTGCGTTGCCGGTGGGGGTGTTCGGCAACGCCTGCTGCGAGCCAGTCTAGGCATACCTACCAGTAGGTATGCCATCCACCCGGCGCAGCTCAGCGCCCGGCAAGGGCAGCATATCTGGTCGTATGCCCTACACCCACGCGCCGTCACACCGGCACGGCGGCCGCTACGGCCCGAATGAGCTGCGCTCATGTTAAGCCAAATCAGTCGCCACCGTCTGCCGGTGCGGTATCGTCACGCCAGCGGCGGGCGCCGCACTCTCGACGGCGTTGGATGTTGAATGGCGATGCGAGGCGCTGGGCCGGACGATTCGGCGACTCAGATGCCCCATCGGTTCCTCCCGCCGGAGCCAGCCGCCGGCAGGGCAGTCGTCGAGCGCTCGCCTGGGTCACCACCGCCTGCCACGAGGCCCCATGTCGTTTCCGACGGATCCGGTGGCGATGCCCATCCGGCAGCACTCAACCTCGCGACCGTCGGGAAGGCTCCCACCGCCGGAAATTTCTGGCCTGCGGGCGCAGCCGCCGGTGGGAAGCCACGGGATCGGGCCACCGAGCGTCCCAGTCGTCTCGCCGACATCGTGGCCGACGATCCGCCGCGCAACCGGCCCGGGCGCACGCGTACCAATCTGTTGGTCGTGGGTCTGATCGGGCTGCTCGCCACCAGTCTGATCACCGGCGCGACCGTGTTGGCCTCGCAGAACTCCGATCTCAAGGCTGGTGCCCCGCTGTGGTCCACGCCGAAGGTCGCCCCCACCCCCGCGCTCCCCGGCCCCAGCCCGTCGCCGACCGCTGCGCAGGCGGGGGCCGCCGACGGTGAGACCGTCAGCATGTCGGCGACCGGAGACATCATCATGGGGGCGGCGCCGGGCGGACTGCCTCCGGGCGGCGCCAAGGACTTCTTCGCCGACGTCAAGAGCGCGTTGCGGGCCGACCTGCAGATGGGCAACCTCGAGCAGCCGCTGACCAACGACACGGGCGTCGACAAATGCCCTCCACCGCCGTCGCCACCGCCGTCGCCGCCGCCGAAGGCCACGTGCTTCGCGTTCCGTTCGCCGCCCGCGTACGCGGCGGTGCTTCGCGACGCCGGCTTCAAGGTGCTCAACCTGGCCAACAACCACGCGTACGACTTCGGGGCCGAGGGCAATCGGCAGACCCGCTCCGCGCTGGAGGCGGCCGCCCTCGTGCACACCGGTGCGCCGGGCCAGATCGCGGTGGTGGAGGTCAAGGGCATCAAGATCGCGGTGCTCGGCTTCTCGTCGTACCCGTGGTCGCAGAGCGTCGTCGACGTCAACGCCGGTGCCGCCCTGGTCAAGCGCGCCAAGACCCAGGCCGCGCTGGTCGTGGTGCATATGCACGTCGGTGCCGAAGGTGCTGACAAGACCCACGTCCGGCCCGGCACCGAGATGTTCCTGGGCGAAAATCGGGGCGACTCGATCAAGTTCGCGCACGCCGTCGTGGACGCCGGCGCCGATCTCGTCATCGGACACGGCCCGCACGTCATGCGAGGGATGGAGTTCTACCGCGGCCGGCTCATCGCGTACTCGCTGGGCAACTTCGCCGGGTACAAGGCGCTCAGTTACAACGGGTTGCCGGGCGTCGGCGGGGTGCTCAAGGTGACGCTGCGCAAGGACGGTTCTTACGTCGAGGGCTCGCTCGTACCGACCCACATGGTGGCGCCGGGACTGCCCGCGATGGACCCGGCCAAGCAGGCGTTGTCACTGGTACGGGGCCTCGGCGATGCCGACCTGCCGGCGTCGGGGGTCCGTATCGGCGACAACGGCTCGATCAGGCCACGCCCCTGACGTGTTGTCACCGTTGTCGTACCCGCGACGTAGGCTGCGAGCCGTGGCCACTGAGGAAACAGCGCTGGGACGCAAGCGGCGGGCCCGGCGGATGGCACGTGAACTCGCCGAGGTGCACCCCGACGCGCACTGCGAGCTCGACCATCGCAACCCGCTCGAGCTGGCCGTGGCCACCATCCTCTCCGCACAATGCACCGACCAACGGGTCAACGAGGTCACGCCGAAGCTCTTCGCGCGTTACCTCACGGCCGCCGACTACGCGGCCGCCGACCGGGCCGAGCTGGAAGAGATGATCAAGCCGACCGGGTTCTTCCGGAACAAGACCGACTCGCTGATCAAACTCGGACAGGCGCTCGTGGAGCGGTTCGACGGCGAGGTTCCCCGTACGCTCGACGAGCTCGTCACGCTGCCCGGCATCGGTCGCAAGACCGCCAACGTGATCCTCGGCAACGCGTACGGCGTGCCTGGCATCACGGTCGACACCCACTTCTCCCGCCTCGTCCAGCGCTGGCGCTGGACGACCGAGACCGATCCGGTCAAGATCGAGCATGCTGTCGGCGCCCTCGTCGAGCGGCGCGATTGGACGATGCTGTCGCACCGGGTGATCTTCCATGGCAGGCGCGTGTGTCACGCCCGCAAGCCGGCCTGCGGCGCGTGTGTCCTGGCCGGTGACTGCCCGTCCTACGGCACCGGCCCCACCGATTTCGAGACCGCCGCCAAGCTACTCAAGGGCCCCCGAACTGCCGAGCTGGCCGAGCAGGCCCAGCGCTACCGGGAGGCGAAGGGGCGATGAGCCGGCTACGCGGGGGGCTCGTCGCCCTCGTGGTGACGGTTGTCGCCCTCACCGGGTGCACGTCGACGGCCGGTCGTGGCGGCTCCGGTAACGCGCCAGCCGGCGCGACAGCGATACCATCCGGACCGTCCTGCGTGCCGGCGCCGGCTTCGGCCGCCGGGTCCTCACCCGATGCCACCGGCGGTCCGGCTCCGGCCGCCGCGTCCTCACCCGATGCCACCGGCTCAACCGGTGAGCCGCTGTTGGACCTCACGCTGCCGTGCTTCGTCGGTGGTCAGCCGGTGCGGCTGGCGCACCTCGGCACCCCTGCCGTCATCAACCTGTGGGCGTCGTGGTGCGGCCCCTGCCGCGGTGAGCTGCCGCAGATGCAGCGGTACGCCGATCGGGCCGCGGGCCGGGTACAGGTGGTGGGCGTGATCACGAGCGACCCGGACCGTGGCGGCGCCCAGTCGCTGGTCGACGACCTCGGACTGCGGTTCCCGATGCTCTACGACGAGCGGGCCAAGCTACAGGCCCGGATCGGCCCCCCGGTGGCGATGCCGACGACGCTGCTGGTCGACGCCCACGGGCGGGTGGCCTACCGGCACAGCGCGCGGCCGCTGGACGAGGCGGCGCTGGCCGATCTCGTGCGACACCACCTCGGGGTTACGGCGTGAGTGAGTGCGGCGAGGCTACGGTGAGCGACGCGTCCGGGCGGCAGGAGCGCAGAAGGCGACTGCCCGCGTGGTGGGAGCCGCTACTGACCCGACTGGAACTGGCCGAGGCGGGCGACTTCACCCGGCTGCCGACCCCCGAGCGCGCCGGCCGGGAGAGTGCCGTCCTCATCCTGCTCGGTGCGGAGGGCCCCGACGCGGGTCCCGATGTGCTGATGCTGCAGCGGGCCGACACCCTCCGTAACCATGCTGGTCAGCCCGCCTTTCCCGGTGGCGTCTGCGACCCCGGCGACGTCGACGTGGCCGCGACGGCGCTGCGGGAGGCGACTGAAGAGGTCGGCCTCGACCCCACGAGCGTCGAGGTCGTCGCCCATCTGCCGACCCTGTGGATACCGGTGAGCGACTTCCTCGTGTCTCCGGTGCTCGCCTGGTGGCACAGCCCGCACCCGGTCCGCCCCGTCGACCCGGCCGAGGTGGCACGGGTGGAGCGCCTGCCGGTGTCCGAACTCGTGGATCCGGCGAACCGGTTGCGGGTTCGTCACCCGAGCGGTTGGATCGGTCCGGCCTTTCGGGTACGCGAGATGCTGGTCTGGGGGTTCACTGCTGGCGTCTTGTCTACTTTGCTCGAGATGGGCGGTTGGTCCGTGCCATGGCCGATCGACCGAGTCGTGGGCATACCCGATTCTGGATCCGCACCCGTACTCTGAACTCGTGCCCGGCACCGTAATTGATCTAACCCTCGTTGGTCTGATGCTCGTGTTCGCCCTGAACGGTTACCGTCAGGGCTTCCTCATCGGACTCCTGTCCTTCATCGGATTCTTCGGCGGCGCCCTCGTCGGGCTGCAGTTGGGGCCGATGCTCGCGCGGCGGTTCGCCGACGACCCGATCCGGGTGCTCATCTCGTTAGCCGCAGTCTTCGGGTTGGCGGCGATCGGACAGGCGATCGCCGGCTTTGTCGGGGCGAAGTTGCGGGAAGCCATCAGCAACCCGTCCGCGCGCCGCCTCGACGATCTGGGTGGCGCGCTCGTCTCCGTGGTCGCCGTACTGCTCGTGGTATGGCTGGTCGCGGCGCCGCTAGGCTCGTCATCGCTGCCGTGGTTGGCCCGCTCCGTGCGTAACTCGGCCATCCTGGGCACCGTCGACCGGGTCATGCCGGCGCAGGCCAAGGCGCTGTCGGACACGCTGCGCCAGACCGTCGACACGCGTGGTTTCCCCGATGTGTTCGGCGGCCTGACCCCCACCCGGGTGCGCCCGGTGCCCGAGCCGGATCCCACGCTGGCCAACTCGCCGCTCGTACTAAGCGCGCACAGTTCGGTCGTCAAGGTCCTCGGCACGGCGCCCAGTTGTTCGCGGCGCATCGAGGGCTCGGGATTCGTCTACTCTCCCGAGCACGTGATGACCAACGCGCACGTGGTCGCCGGCACCCGGTCAAACACCGTCGAGGTGAACGGAGCGCGCCGGACAGCCCAGGTGGTCGCCTACGACCCTCAGCGCGACCTCGCCGTGCTGTACGTGCCCGGCCTGCGCGGGCCGGTCATGAAGTTCGGTCGCCCGGCGCAGACCGGCTCCGACGCGATCGTGCTCGGCTTCCCCCTCGACGGGCCGTACGACGCGCAGAGCGCCCGGGTACGCGACCGGCGCGAGATCACCGGCCCCGACATCTACAACACCGGCAAGGTCACCCGCGAGGTCTACACGCTCCGTGGACTGGTGCGCAGCGGTAACTCCGGCGGCCCGATGCTCGGCACCGACGGCTCGGTTCTCGGCGTCATCTTCGCGGCAGCCGCCGACGATCCGCAGACCGGCTTCGCGATAACCGCCGACGAGGCTTCGTCGGTCGCGGCCCTGGGTCAGGGCCGCACCCAGGCCACCAGTACCGGCGACTGCGCGGACTGATGCGACGGGTCAGGCGTGGTGGCGGGTGAAACGGCGGATGGCGACCAGACCCGCGAGCAGTATCAGGACGACTACGGCCAGGCCGACGGCGGCGCCGATCAGCGCTCGGAGCGGTGTCAGCCATGCATGATCGGCATCCCTGGCGTCCGCCAGCGGGGTGCGCTCGCTGAACCGGGCGACGGCAGGCGGTGCCTTGGGCGCTACGAGCGGGTTGCGGCGTACGACCGGCACCGGCGCGGTCAGCGCTGCCACCGGATTGACCTCGCCGTAGCCGTACCGCTCGTCCCGCCCGGACGGGCCGAGGTCGCGGGCCGTGCGGATCAGGCGGTTGATGACGTTGGCCGCGTTGAGGGTGGGCCACCGGGAGCGCACCAGGGCTGCGACACCGGCGACCAGCGGTGCCGCGAAGCTCGTGCCCTGCACCCGCCAGTATCCGCCGGGGCGCGCGCCGATCAGGTTGACCGCGGGGGCGGTCAGGACGGTCGGCGGCCCGGTCAGCGACCCTGTCCACAGCGCGTCGGCGCCGCCACCGGCTCCGCCTCCCGCCGCGATGCCGCCACCGGTAGCCGCTGCGCCGGTGCTCTCCTCGCCGACCAGGCCGGCGACGGCCACCACTCCCGGCTCGCGCGCCGGGAACCAGACCTCGGTGTAGTTGGCGCCGGCCGTCACGTTGCCCGTGCAGGCGACGATCACCACGTCGTGGGCCGCCGCGTAGTCGAGCGCGGCGGCGAGGGCATCACTGCGCGCCCCTCCACCCAGTGAAAGATTGACGACCTTCGCGCCGTGGTCGACCGCCCAGCGCAGCCCGGTCGCCACCACGGTCGCGTCGTCGTACTTGTTCTGCTTGTCCAGGACGCGAACCGGCAGGACTTTCGCCGCGGGCGCGATGCCCGCCACGCCGGCGCTGTCGTCGTTGCGGCCCGCGATCAGCGCCGCGACGGTGGTGCCGTGGCCGACGAAGTCACGCCGGCCGTCGGTGGAGCCGTCGACGAAGTCGGCGCCGGGCAGCACCTGGCCGGCCAGGTCGGGGTGGCTCGCGTCCACCCCGGAGTCGAGCACCGCGACCGTCACCCCGGCGCCGGTGGAGGATTGCCACGCCGTCGGCACGTCGAGCGCACGCAGTTGGTACTGCTCGTCGCGGATCGAATCGGCGTACGCCGGTGTGGACAGGCCCGAACCCGCGACGGTGATCGCCACGACGCACGCCAGGGCCACGGAGGCCGTGCGCGACATGGCTCGACGGGTCGACGGGTATCTGATCACGGTGGCTACATTCTGGATGTTTTCCGAAGGGCTCGGGATCGTACGGGCGTTAAGAATTCATTAGGTCGGCGGGACATGTGCCACCTGAACGAGTCGGGCCCCTTCCTTGCGGGTGACCAGCCAGCCGCGTCCGGGCGGTTGGACCGACGGTCGGACGTTGCCCAGCAACGGCCCCTCGTCACGGTCGCCGGACATGATCAGGCCGGGCGAGGACAGCTCCCGCAGCCGCTGGATGACCGGCTCGAACATGGCCCGGCCGGCGCCGCCACTGCGTCGCGTCATGATCAGGTGCAGGCCCACGTCACGCGCCTGCGCCAGGTACTCCAGCAGCGGCAGCAGCGGGTTGTTGGGGCCGCCCGCGACCAGGTCGTAGTCGTCGACCAGCACGAAGCACTCCGGGCCGGTCCACCACGAGCGGGTACGCAGCTGCTCCTGCGTCACGTCCCCGGGGGGCAGTCGGCTGTGCATGTATCCGGCGACCGACTGGGTCAGCTCGAGCGTGGACGCCGCCGTCGAGCCGGTGCCGATCAGGTGCTCGGTCTGCACCGCCCCGAGCAGGCTCCGGCGGTAGTCGACCATGATGATCCGCGCCTGTTCGGGAGTGAACCGGGCCGTGATCGTGGTCGCGATCGAGCGCAGGAACGTCGACTTGCCCGACTCCGCGTCGCCGAAGACCAGGAAATGAGGCTCGGAGTCGAAATCCACCATCACCGGCCGCAGGTCGGCCTCGGCGATGCCGACAGGAAGCGACAACGGCTCGTGATCGTCGCGCACGTTTGCGATCGCCGAGAACGGCACGACGGCCGGCAGCATCCGTACCCGTGGCGCCGGCGCGCCCGTCCAACCCGCCGCGAGCTGCTTGACCAGGTCGGTCGGCTCGCCGCCGGCCAGCTTCGGCAGGGCGGTGAGGAAGTGCAGCTGCTCGGCCGTGATACCGCGGCCCGGCGTGCGCTCGGGGACGTTCGCCGCGGCCTTTCGCGAGATCGACGAGTCGCTCGGATCACCCAGGCGAAGCTCCAGCCGCGAGCCGAACAGGTCGCGGATCGCCGGCCGGAAGTCCATCCACCGCGACGCGGTGGCGATCACGTGGATCCCGTACGACAGACCACGGGTGGCGATGTCGGTGACCACGGTCTCCAGGTCGTCGTACTCGCTGCGCAGCGTTCCCCAGCCGTCCACGACCAGGAACACGTCACCGAATGGATCTTGACCGGCGCTGCCATCGGCTCCGCTGACTCCGGTGGCCCGACGGCGCCGGTACGCCGCCATGCTGTCTACGCCGAGGGCCGCGAAGCGCCGTTCCCGGTCGGCCAGCAGCGTAGCCACCTCGCCGACGGTCCGCCGGACCGCAGCGGTGTCCAGCCGCCCCGAGACGCCGCCGACGTGCGGCAGGTCGCGCAGGCCGGACAGCTGCCCGCCGCCGAAGTCCAGGCAGTACACCTGCGCCTCGGCAGGCGTGTGGGTAAGCGCGAGACCGGTGATCAGCGTGCGCAGGGCGATCGACTTGCCGCTCTGCGGACCGCCGACGACGGCGACGTGGCCGGCCGCACCCTCCAGTTGCAGCCACAGCAGGTCGCGGCGCTGCTCGTACGGCTTGTCGACCAGCGCGACCGGCACCTGCAGCGCGCCATGAAGCTGCGGGTTGCTCACCGACAGGCCCCGGGCTGGGTCCAGCACCACCGGCCCGACCAGCTCGTCGACGCTCGGCGCGGTGGTCAGCGGCGGCAGCCACACCTGGTGGGCCGGAATGCCCTTGCCGGCCAGCCGCGCCGCGAGGATGTCGAGCAGGCTCTCGCCCTCGGCGACTGGTTCGGCGGAGGTCTGCGACCGCTCGGGTACGGGCACGTAGTGCGTCCTGAAGTCCTGCACGCGCCCACCGACGCGGCGCCCGTCGGCCGTCGTGACCTCACCCGACCGCCGGTACGGGCCGGACACGTACGCCGCCTTGAAGCGCACCAGCGGCTCGGTGCCGAACTTCAGGTAGCCGTGCCCCGGCGCGCGCGGCAGCTCGTACGCGTCGGCGACGCCGAGCACCGTACGTGACTCGAGGGCCGAGAAGGTCCGCAGGCCGATCCGGTACGACAGGTGCACCTCCAGCCCGCGCAGCCGCCCCTCCTCCAGGCGCTGGCTCGCCAGCAGCAGATGTACGCCCAAGCTTCGGCCGACCCGCCCGATCTGTACGAACAGGTCAATGAAGTCGGGTTTCGCGGTGAGCAGTTCGGAGAACTCGTCGCAGATGATGAGCAGGCTGGGCAGCGGCGCGAGGGGCGCGCCCCCGGCGCGCGCTTTTTCGTAGTCGCGCACAGACGCAAAGTTGCCGGCACGGCGCAGCAGTTCCTGCCGGCGTACCACCTCTCCGTTGATCGCGTCGACCATGCGATCGACCAGCGGCAGCTCGTCGGCCAGGTTGGTGATCACGGCGGCGACGTGGGGCAGCTTGTCCAGCGAGGTGAACGTCGCGCCGCCCTTGAAGTCGACGAGGACGAAGTTGAGCGTCTCCGAGGAGTGGGTCGCGGCCAGCGCCAGCACGAGCGTGCGCAGTACCTCGGACTTACCGGAACCGGTCGCGCCGATGAGCAGTCCGTGCGGGCCCATGCCGTCCTGCGCCGACTCCTTGAGGTCCAGTTCGACCGGCTGGCCGTCGCGGCCGATGCCGATGGGCACCCGCAGCCGGTCCCGGTGCGGCCGGGGCGCCCACCCCTGTGCGACGTCGAACGTGTGCGGGTCGGCGACGCCGAGCAGCTCCGCCAGGCCCAGGTCCCGGCTCATCGGGGCGTCGCTGCTGCGCGCGGCGGCCGCGAGCCGCAGCGGTGCCAGCCGGCGCGCCAACGCTTCCGCGTCCGCGCGGGCCAGGGTGTCGGCTGTACCGACCTCGCCCTCGTCATCGGCGGAGACCGTCAGCAGTCGCCGCTCTGGGCCGGACGGGTCGAGCACGACCATCGTCCGGTCGAGCAGCCGCGGAGGCGGGGAGTCCAGGTCGAGCAGTGTCACGCCGTCCACCCCGCCGTCGGTGGCGAGGTGGGCGCTGCCGGCCAGCTCACCGCCGTCGAGGATGACGACCAGGTGCGGACCGGTGCCGCCGCCCGGCGCGAACCGGGGACGGTTGGCGATGAGGTCGTCCAGGCGCTGTTCCAGCTCGGCAGCGGTGGTCGCGACCAGGCGCACCGGCCCGACCGCGTCGCTCTTGGACGGGTGCAGGTTGTGCGGCAGCCACTTCACCCACTCCCACTCGCCGCGCCGCTCCGGCGACGTGCACACGGCGATCAGCAGGTCATCGGGTGCGTGGAACACCGCCAGCTGGGCGATCATGGCGCGGACGAGACCGCGGGCGGCCTCCGCCGTCGCCGCCGTAACCCGGCCGCCGCCACCCCGATCGGCCGAGGCGCCGCGCACGTACACCCGGGAGAAGCCGCGTACGGACACCGCCACCGGGAGGTCGGGCACGACGGAGTACGCGTCGAGGAAGCGCCGCAGCGCCCCCGCGGTCATCGGCTCCAGGTCTTCGAGGGGGCGCGTCACCGGCGCGATCAGCGGCGTGGCGAGGGTCTGCGCACCCACCGCCACCCGCACGATGCCGAAGTCGCCGTCACCGGAGCGCCGTTCCCACAGCCGGTGGCTGTCGACGGTCGACCACAGGCGCTCCGGGTCGGGGTGCCGGTAGAACAGGCCGGTCCGCTGCCGCTCGGCCGTGTCGCGTACCCGCTTGCGCAGCATCGCCAGGTGGCGCAGGTACTCGCGGCGGGCCGCCATCATCTCGGACTTCTTCGGCCCCGAATTCGACCACGAAGTCGCGAGCATCCCGAGGGTCGAGATACCGAAGACGCCACCGACTATGTACGAGTACGTGCCGCCGGACTTGCCGGCGAACAGCAGCGCGGTTGCGACCGTACCCGCGAGCATCGGCACAATCTGCATGATCTGCTGCAAACGAGCGTTCGTCGCCTGTGGGATCTCGGGCGGCGCGTCGACGGTCAGCTCGCCCGCCGGGATCTCGGGGGCTGCGCGTCGGGGGAGGCGTTTGACGACGACCGTGCTCATGCCGTCACCTCGCTGCCGCTCGGTGACGGCCTTCGCCACGCACTGAGCCTCCGGTTCGCTCGCTTCGCTCGCTCACGGTTGGGATGCTAGGTCTTCGATACGAGTTTCGTCTGACCGGTCGTTCGTGGTAGGAGTACCGGGTGCCAGCCCCATCGACCGGTATTGCCCGGGTCACGATCAGCTCGCCGCAGCGACGCGTCGATGTCGCGCTGCCTGATGGTGTGCCCCTCGCCGAGCTCCTGCCGGAGCTGCTCGCTCACGCCGGTGAGGGTCTCGCCGACGACGGCGAGCGTCACGGGGGGTGGCTGCTGCGCTGCGGCGACGGCACCGCGCTGTCCACCTCTTCACCGCTGGCGGCGCAGGGTGTTCGCGACGGAGCGGTGCTGCACCTGGTGCCGGCCCGCGCCGAGTGGCCGGAACTGGAGTACGACGACGTCGTGGAGGCGATCGGCGCCGGTTCCCGCGGGTACGGGGTGGGCTGGAGCGACCGGGCGAGCCGGGCAACCGGTCTCGTGGCGGCCGGGCTGGCGCTGGCGGTCGGGCTGGCCGCGGTGCTGCGCTCCGGGCCATCGTGGATGGTGTCGGGGCTGGTCGCCCTGGGTGTCTGCGTGCTGCTGCTGGTCGTCGGGGTGATGGCGTCACGGGCTTACGGCGACGGGCCGGTCGGCGCGACGCTGGCGGCCTACGCGCTGACGTACGCGTTTGTGGGAGGTCTGTTGGTGTTGCGGCAGGGCAGGGCTGCACCCGACGAGTGGAACCTTCTCGTCGGCGCCACGATCATGCTGCTCGTCGCGCTGATCGGCGCGGTCGGCGTGGGGTATGCGCTGCGGCTGTTCGTCGCCGGCGCGACCGCCGGCGGGCTGGGCGTTGTCGCCGCGCTGATCGGTCACTTCACGTCGGCCGCCGGCGCCGCGGCGGCGCTGCTCGCACTAATGGTCGCGGGCATCGGCGGGGTGCCGCTGCTCGCGATCCGTCTCGGCAAGCTGCCGATGCCGGCCACCACCCTTCCGGCCGACCTGTCGGCGGGCGGCCGGGGTCTGGAGCCGCAGCCCGAGCGGCAACGTGTCTTCGCCGCCGTCGCCCGCACCGACGAGGTACTGACCGGCATGCTGCTGGGGCTCGCCGTCGTGGGTATCGCGTCGGCCCTGCTGCTGTCGCGCACCGGCGACCTGGCCGCCGGGCTGCTGATCGCGGTGGCCTCCGGGGCGCTGCTGCTGCGGGCGCGCCTGTTCGTGACGATTCGGCAGCGACTGCCGTTGATCGCGGCCGGGGTCGCCGGGTTTGCCCTGCTGGCCGCCGGTTTGTTCGTCAATCACGGCGGAGGGACGGCGTTGGGCGGCGCGTTCGGTATCGCGGTCGTGGCGGTGCTGGTCGCGGTTGCCGGCGCCCGGTACGCCCGGCGGTCCCCGTCGCCCTACCTCGGGCGCACCGCCGACGTGCTCGACGCGCTGTGCGTGGTGTCAGTGCTGCCGATCGCCTGCGCCGTCCTCGGCCTGTACGGGCTGGTCCGCACATTGACCTCCTGAGGCGAACATCGGCACAACTCACGCGAACGCGAGTTGTGCCGATCGCGGAGAAGCGTCAGTCGTGCGCCGGGCCGGGTTGGCTGAGCGACTGAAAGCCCGGGTCGTGGTACGTGCCAGCCTCGATCCCCTCCCGGTAGCGCGTCCGCGACTTCTCGATCTCCGACTCCGCCTCGGTACGCCCGGTCCAGGTCGCACCCTCGACGCTCTTGCCCGGCTCCAGGTCCTTGTAGACCTCGAAGAAGTGCTGGATCTCCAGGCGGTCGAACTCCGGCAGGTGGTGAATGTCACGCAGGTGCTCTTGGCGGGGGTCGTCCGACGGCACGCACAGCACCTTGTCGTCGCCGCCCTTTTCGTCGGTCATGCGGAACATGCCGATCGCGCGGCAGCGGATCAGGCAGCCGGGGAACGTCGGCTCCTGCAGGAGCACCAGGGCGTCGAGCGGGTCGCCGTCGTCTCCCAGCGTGCCCTCGATGTACCCGTAGTCGGCGGGGTACTGCGTCGCGGTGAAGAGCGTGCGATCCAGGCGGATCCGCCCGGTAGCATGGTCCACCTCGTACTTGTTGCGCTGCCCCTTGGGGATTTCGACCGTTACGTCGAATTCCATCTTCGACTCCTCATAACTCGCCCCGTTGCGACCGCAGGACAGTTCCCGCGACGACCGTAACCACGCTTCAGTCGTTGACTAGTGTCCTTAAGGTCGTGCCGCGTCTGGAAGGAGGGTGGGGATGGCGAGGCGAAGACCACAGCTGCTGCGGGGCCTGCTCGTTACCGTGGTATGCCTGCTCTGCGCCGCGCTGGCCGCCCTCGGCGCGGTCGTGCTCGCACCCGGCTCCGTCGGTCGCCTGATCGGCGCGCCTAACCGCGTCTGGCACGCGGGCACCCCGC
>JAOPWA010000103.1 GCA_025965915.1 Dactylosporangium sp.
TCGTAGACCGACTCGGGCGTCACCAGCGAGCCGTAGTGCAGCCGGAACGAGGTCGTGTCGTACTCCGGGTTGGCGTCCGGGCCGACCGAGAAGATCGGCTCGGGGAACTCGATGTCGTACGCCGGGCCCCCATCGAGTCGCATCACCCGCAGTCCGGTGATGCCGTTTCGGCGCAACGACACGACCATGTGCCGGGCGAACGCGTCGACCTGCAGCAGTCTGGTGCCCGGTTGGTGATCGACCAGGGGCGTCCAGGTGCCCGGGGTGTCGACCGACGTGTACGCGAGCGCGAAGTCCTCCGCGTCTTCGTTGTGCAGGATGATGAACCGGTGGCCGTGGTGCTCGACCGCGTACTCCACGCCCTGGCGGCGCAGGCTGATCACGCGAGGCGGCGAGAGCGGCTGGTCGGCCGGGATGACGTGCACCTCGCTGGTCACCTTGCTGTGCACGTCGATGAGGATGAACTTCTCCGACCGGGTCAGATCGACGCCGACCCAGAACCGCTCGTCGGGCTCCTCGTACACGATCTGGTCTTCCGACGTCGGCGTCCCGCGGACGTGGCGCCAGACCCGATTGGGCCGCCAGGCCTCGTCAACCGTGAGGTAGAACAGGGTCGACCCGTCGGCGGCCCAGGCCGAGCCGTAGAACGCGTTCGGGACCTCGTCGGGAAGCGCCTGGCCGGTGAGCAGGTCCTTGATCCGCAGCGTGAACCGCTCGTCGCCGTCGAAGTCGGTGGAGTAGGCCAACCACCGCCCGTCCGGGCTGACGTCGAACGTGCCGAGCGCGAAGAACTTCTTGTCGGCGGCGAGTTCGTTGCCGTCGAGCAGCACCTCCTCGCCGGCCAGCGGAGCGCCGTCCTCGGTGGACGGCGGGTCGACCTCGCCGATCGCGACCGCCCGGCGGCAGTGGATGCCGTACTGCTTGCCTTCGACCGTGCGGGTGTAGTACCAGAAACCGCCCTTGCGGGTGGGCACCGACAGATCGGTCTCCCTGGTACGGGCCTTGATCTCACTGAAGAGCCTGTCGCGCAGCCCGCTCAGGTGAGCGCTCGACTCCTCGGTGTACGCGTTCTCGGCCTCGAGGTAGGCGATCGTTTCCGGGTCGTCCTTGTTCTGCAACCACGCGTACTCATCGACCACGGTGTCACCGTGATGTACGCGCTCGGACGGTACTCGCTTGGCGATGGGCGGCTGGCTCGTCACGCTCGCCCACGTTACCCGGCCTGCCGCCGGCGAGCCCGATCGCCCGGTGATCTCGGACCCGAGACTCAGCCCGGCTCCACCGGGCTCGGGTGCACCGGTGTCCGCGGGCCGCTCGCGGTGCCCGCGACCAGCATCGCCGCCGCCTCCCGGGCACAGCCCCATGACATCGACACTCCGACGCCGCCGTGGCCGTAGTTGTGCACGCACCGCGCCGAACCGATCTCCTCGATCTCCAGGCGGACGGTCGGGCGTGCCGGCCGCAGCCCGACCCGGTGGCCGAGCACCCGCGCGCTGCGCAGCCGGGGTTCGATCTCGGCGCAGCGATTCTGGATCTCCCGTGCGATCGCGGGGTCGGCGGCGAGGTTCCAGTCGTCAGGCGTCGCGATGCCGCCGAGCACGACGTGCTCACCATGCGGGAAGTAGGACGCCCATGCGCTACCGATCGGGGCTTCCAGGAAGAACTCGTCCAACCCAGGGTTCTCCACGATCACGTGCTGCCCGCGCACCGGATGCACCTCGGGATCGGGGACCAGATCGCGCGCGCCGACTCCGGTGCAGTTGGCCATCAGCGGCGCGTCCTGCGCCACCTCGTCGAGCGACCCAGCCGGCGCGACGTCGACGCGGCCACCGGCGGCGGCGAGGCGGTCGGTCAGATATGCCAGATACACCGGCATGTCGGCCAACGGCAGCGTCGCCCATATTCCGTACTCGAAGCCGGGCGGCAGGTCGGCCGGGTCGGCGGGTCGAACGCCGGCGGTGTGTTCGAAGCCGGGCGGCGGCTGGGGCGAACCGGGGCGGGCGGCCAGCATCCCACGGCGCATCCGCACACCGGTGCCGGGGAGTTCGGCGAGCGCGGTGAACTCGACCAGGGAGACACGCTCCCAGGCCGAAGCCGGGTTACCGGGCGGGTAGGACAGCGGCCCTACCAGGGCCGCGGCCGCCGCGGACGTGGTGCGCGGCGGCAGGGCCTCGGTGCGGATGAGCACGCGCAGGCCCGCTTCGGCGAGGCAGATGCCGGTGGTCAGTCCGATGACGCCTGCGCCGAGCACGATCACGTCGGGAACGGTTTCCACCATTTGCTGAGGCTATGCCAGTCGTACCTGTCACGGGGAGTCCACGCCCCCCGCGGCCTCGCGCGTACCCCGTACATTGACGGGAAACCGGGGATGGGAGCGGGCGGTGCTGCGTCGACGCTGGTGGATATGGATCCTGGCGGCTGTGGCGCTGGTCGGGCTCGTCGGGGTGGTGGCGGCGGAGGGAATCCAGCGGATGCGCTACGGCGACGTCCACGAGGAGGGCGCTGCCACCGTCACGGTGGACCGGGGCCACCGGTTCTCGCTTGCCGTCCCGGACCGGGGCGCCTCGGTGGGCGACCACTGGACGGCTGGCGTCCAGGCGGAAGGCATAGCCACGCTCGCGCACAGCGAATTGGTCGGCGGCAACATCATCGACCGGGTGATCGGCCCGGCGAACGGTGGCGGCGCCGGCACCCGGTACTTCGTCTTCGACGCCCGCCGCTCCGGATCGGTCGCGATCACGCTGCACAACTGCTTCCAGGGCTGCAACAGCGACCGTGCCCGGGAGGTGTCGCGCGACGCCGTCTGGACGGTGATCGTCCGCTGACGGCGTCAGCGCGCCGGCGGTGGAGCGGCGTGCTGGCGAACGCCCAGGATCACGGCGACGGCGTCGAGCCAGCGGGCGAACTGATCGTCGGCGTCCGTGCCGGCCGACCCGGCCGCTGACCCGGCAGACGGGGCCGCTGACCCGGCCGCAGCCAGCCAGGCGCGGGCCAGTGCGGTGCGCTCTGCGCCGGGTAGCGGCTCAGGCAGTTGTGCCGCGTACCCGATCCCGCCTCGCCGGACCACCTCGGCGAGGAACGTCAGGGATCGGGGCCGCACGCCGAGCCGGTCGGCCGCGATCGCCGCCGCGACCCTGCCGTCGGCGAACAACTCCGAATGGGCCGCTCCCGCCGCCAGCCCTTCGCGGAGCAGCGCCGGCACGTCGAGGTCGGCAAGCTCCTGGTCGGTGCGGTCGGGACCTTGGATCGGCACGCCTCCTCCTGACATTGCGGCCTCCTAGCGTCGCGGCACGTTGACGGCGTGTACGGCCGCGGGAACCCCGTCCCCGACGACGCCCATGTGGTTGTTGACGAAGTCGTCTTCGCTCACCCAGACCGTGTACCCCCAGGGGTTGTACACCTCCAACATGCCGCCCCGGTGGCCGATGATCGCCATTTCGTGGCCGCCGTGACCGTCCCGGACGCTGAACGTGACCGGCAGTCCCTGGTCGACCGTTTTCTCCACCTCGACCAGGACTTCGCGCCGGTCGGCGGCCGAGTGCGGGCTCACCTCGTGGTAGCTGGTGCCGGTGTGCGAGGCGACCTCCTGGTTGGCGACGTCGCGCGCCTGTCCTTCGGTCATGCCGTCGGTGCCGAACAGGTCCTGCAACCAGTTGCGGCCGCCGTCGTAGACGTTGTGCTGCTCGTCGTGCAGCCGATGGGCGAACGCGTCGCCGTTGTCGTAGGACGGGTCGTCGGGGTAGCCGCCCGTGGTCAGCTGTAACGCGTACAGCGGATCGACCTTCGCTCGGGCCATCACCGTCGACATGGCCACGCAGGTCGGATCTGAGCCCTGGGTCCAGGACCGACCGCCGAACTCGACCGGCCGCTGGCCGTGGAGCTGGTCGGGCCCGGTGGCTTCGGTGATCGGTGTCAGATGCTGCTGTAGCCAGAGCTGGTCACCGCCGTGGGCGTGAATCTTGTGGTCGAAGGCGTCGAGGTCCTTCACGCTGTACCCGGCGGCGAGCGCCTGCAGCAGGTAGGCCTGTTCCTGCGGGGACTGGGACTGGCCGAGCATCCAGGTGAAATGCTGCCGGTCGCCGGCTGCCAGGCGGTCGAGGCTTGCCGAGGCGCGGCTGGCCGCGTCGGCGGTCAGGATCAGGTTGGCGTCGTGTGCACCGAGGCTCGACGCGGCGGCGCCGGTGATGACGAGCTTGTCGAGGTCGGTGATCGCACCGCTGGTGATCCGTCCGGCCCGAGCCCGGTTGGCCAGCTCGTTGAGAGTGCGCGAGGCCTCGCGGCTCGCCTCTTCGACGGTGCGGGCACACCGCACGAGCAACGCGATCCCGGCCATCGCCTCGTGGTGCGCTTCCTGCATGACGGTGCCGTCGTATTCGAACAGGTCATCGATCTTGGTCAGCAGATGCGCGGCGTACTCCAGCCGGGCGTGCCCGGCGGGGTGGAGCGGGTGGGCGCTGTCCATCGCGTCGGCGAGCTTGTGCAGTGCGGCGTCCGCCTCGTCGAACGCCTCCACGATGCGCCGGATCTGGTCGTCGATCGCGGTGGCGGCGAGGCCGGCGCTCATCGCGGCCGTGCCGGTCCACACGTCGGGCAGCCGGTCATTGACGTGTTCACGGAGGCTGCTGCGGGCCTCGTCGCCGGTCTGGCTCCGCTCTCGCAACATGGTGGCGTGGATCCGGACGTCGTCCGGACGGCCCTTCGGCGGCGGCTCGCCCAGGGCTTCCTGGACGGCCTGACGCAGACCGCTGACACCCCAGAACCCGTACTCCGACTTGATCTTCTTTTCGAGCGCCTCGAGCCGCTCCAGCGAGGTGTCTCCCACCCGCCGCCTCCCCGTCGTCGAATGAGCTACCGGCTGCCGAAGCGCTGCACCGTGTTGCCGTCGCCGTGCCCGTAGTTCTCGACCGCCTTCATGAGGCCCCGGTCCAACTGGTCGGCGGCCTTGTCGGTGGTCTGCACCTCGGCCTTCCACCGCTGGAAGAACTCGTGGTAGGCGGCGAGTGCCCCGAACGCCCCGAAGGTCTCCTCGCCGTCGGGCCAATCCCTGGCGTTGCCCATGACGTGGTCCGTCTTCTGGCAGAACCGGCCAGCCCAGCCGACGTCGCTCGCCATGTTGATCACCGACTGCGGGTCGATGCCGAACGACGGCTGTGTCACTGATCCTCCCCGGCTTGCGTACCGCCGAGAGTCTACGAAGCGACCGCCAGCCCTGGGGACCCCGAATTCAGGACCTGTGGATAACTTCCCCGGACAGGTGCGGCTTGCCTGACTTCGCGCCGTGCAAGCTGAATCGCCAATCCTCGGACCCGGCCTCGGTGGCCGTGAACGCCACGGTCGAGGGGAGCGGCACCGGCAGCTTGAACACCACGTCGACGGCGTACGCCTGAGGAAGCCGGCCCTCCAGCGCGGCCAGGCAGCGGGCCTTGCTCCACATGCCATGCGCTATCGGCGTCGGGAAGCCGAGCAGTCGCGCACCGAGGCGGGAGGTGTGGATCGGGTTGTGGTCGCCGGAGACCTCGGCGTAGTCGGTACCCGCCCGTGGGGTGACCCGCCACAGTGCGCTACCCGCCGGTGGGGGCGTGGTCTCGGCGCGCCGCTCACCGTTGCCGGGCTTGGACTCCCTGCGCAGGTACACCGACCGCCCGGTCCACACGGTCTCGCCGTCGACGAGCGCCTCGGCGACCAGGTCGACCTGCCGGCCACGCTCGTGCGCCCGCAGGTCTTCGGCGCGTACCCGTAGCTCGAAGCGGTCGTCGGCGGTCAACGGCCGGTGCACCTCGATGCGGTTGGCGACGTGTACCAGGCCGACGAGCGCGAGCGGGAAGTTCGGCCGGGCCATCAGCGCCACGGCCAGCGGAAACGCCAGGAGGTGCGGATAGGTGGCGGGCAGCTCATCGGTCAGGCGGAACCCGCATACCCGGTCGTACCGGGCAAGATGCGTCCGGTCGACGGCGATGTCGCGTACCCGGATCTCGGTGTCCGGAAGTCTGTCGGACGCGTTGCCGCCGACGGCCTTGCGTCGGACGGCGGTGAGCGCCGCGCTGCGGTAGAGCGGTCCCAGCCGCGGGGGCGCCGAAAACTCCTCGACCGCCATCTCGGTGTCCTCCGTTCGCTTTGGCTTCGCTGCGTTCATGCCCCCAGCAGGCTCTGGCCGCAGACCCTGACCACGTTGCCGGTCACTCCGGCCGAGCCGGGGCTGGCCAGCCAGGCGATCGTCTCGGCGACGTCGACCGGCTGCCCGCCCTGCGACATGCTGTTCATCCGCCGGCCGGCCTCACGGATCATCATCGGCATCGCCGCGGTCATCCGGGTCTCGATGAAACCGGGCGCGACGGCGTTGATGGTGACGCCGTTGGCGGCGAGGACCGGTGCGTTCGACCGCACCAGGCCGATGACGCCGGCCTTGGACGTGCCGTAGTTGGTCTGGCCGCGGTTGCCCGCGATCCCGGACACCGAGGAGACGGCGACGATGCGGCCGCCGGCCGGCAGCAGGTCGGCCAGTGCCTCGTTCACGCGTTCCTGGCTGGACAGATTGATGTCCAGGACGCTGTCCCACCGGTCGGAGGACATCCGGGCGATCGTCTTGTCGCGGGTGATCCCGGCGTTGTGGACGACGATGTCGACGCGGCCGTGCCGTTCCTTGACGTGGTCGGCCAACCGCTGGGGTGCGTCGTCCGCGGTGAGGTCGAGTTGGAGCGCGGTGCCCCGCACGTCGTTGGCGACGGCCGACAGTGGTTCGCCGGCGGCCGGGACGTCCAGGCAGATGACGTGGGCACCGTCGCGGGCGAGGATGTGTGCGATCGCCTCACCGATACCGCGGGCGGCTCCGGTGACGAGCGCGACCTTGCCCTCGAGTGGCCGCACCCAACTGGCCGGCGTGGTGACGGCCGCCGGCCCGACGTGGATGACCTGGCCCGACACGTACGCCGACTTCGCCGAGAGCAGGAACCGCAGGGTCGACTCGATGGCGTCCTCGGCGCCGGGCGCGACGTACACCAGTTGGGCGGTGCTGCCCCGGCCGAACTCCTTGGCGACCGACCGCACGAAGCCTTCGAGTGCCCGCTGCGCGGTTGCCTCGCGCGGGTTGGCGCAGTCTTCGGGTGCGGTGCCGAGCACGACGACCCGCCCGCACGGACGCAGCGACCGGGCGGCCGGGTGGAAGAAGTCGTAGAGAGCGCGTAGCCCGGTCGAGTCGGTGATGCCGGTCGCGTCGAAGACCAGTCCGGTGTACGGGCCCTCGCCGCCTTCGGTGCTGGCGCCCATCGTCTGGAGCAGCTTGCGTACCGGCTCGGCGAGGCGACCGGCGCCGCCGACCAGCACGGAGCCATCGACGTCAGGGTCGCCGGGGCGGTATCTGCGCAGCCGCAACGGTTCGGGCAGGCCGAGTCGTTTGACCACGGTCCGGCCGGCCGTGGTGTTGGCGAAGCTGGTGTACCGATCGGACATGGCTGCCGCTCCTCCCTACTTTCTTACTCGCGCGTAATCTTACTCATGAGTAGGCTTCGTTGGTAAGGTTGGCGTCATGCAGCCAGCTCCCCGCCGCGTCGCGATCCTCGGTGGCAACCGGATCCCCTTTGCCCGCTCCAACGGCCCTTACGCCCGAGCGTCCAACCAGGACATGCTGACCACCGCGCTGGACGGCCTCGTCGCCCGGTTCGGCCTGGCCGGCGAGCGTCTGGGTGAGGTGGCGGCCGGAGCCGTGCTCAAGCACAGTCGGGACTTCAACCTGACCCGCGAGTGCGTTCTCGGGTCCCGTCTCGACCCGCACACCCCCGCGTACGACGTGCAGCAGGCCTGTGGCACCGGCCTCGAGGCGGTGACGCTGGTCGCCAACAAGATCGCGCTCGGCCAGATCGACGCCGGCATCGCGGGCGGGGTCGACACCACCTCCGACGCGCCGCTGGGCGTCAACGAGGACATGCGGCAGGCGCTGCTGGAGCTCAACCGCGCCCGGTCCCTCGGTGACCGGCTGCGTGCGGTCGCGAAGCTGCGCCCGACCCAGCTCGTCCCCGACGTGCCGCGCAACGGCGAGCCGCGGACCGGTCTGTCCATGGGTGAGCATGCGGCGCTGACCGCTCGCGAATGGGGCGTCACCCGGGAGGAGCAGGACGAGCTGGCGCTGTTGTCGCACCAGCGCCTGGGTGCGGCCTACGATCGCGGCTTCTTCGACGACCTGCTCACTCCGTACCTGGGCCTGAACCGCGACCAGAACCTCCGCGCCGACACCAGCCTGGACAAGCTCGCCTCCCTCAAGCCGGCCTTCGGCAAGGGTGAGGGCGCGACGATGACGGCCGGCAACTCGACGCCGCTGTCGGACGGGGCCGCCGTCGTGCTGCTCGCGAGCGAGGAGTGGGCCGCCGCGCACCACCTGCCGGTGCTGGCGTACTTCGAGACCACGGAGACCGCCGCCGTCGACTTCGTGCACGGTGGTGAGGGCCTGCTGATGGCTCCGACGTACGCGGTGCCGCGCATGCTCGCCCGCACCGGCCTGGCCTTGGGCGACTTCGACTTGTACGAGATCCACGAGGCGTTCGCGTCGCAGGTGGTGGCGACACTCAAGGCGTGGGAGGACCCGGCGTACTGCAAGGGCCGCCTCGGACTGGACACGCCGCTCGGCTCGATCGACCGTTCGCGGTTGAATGTCGCCGGCTCGTCGCTGGCCGCGGGGCACCCCTTCGCGGCGACCGGCGGCCGGATCGTCGCCACTCTCGCCAAGCTGCTGCACGAGAAGGGATCGGGTCGGGGCCTGATCTCGATCTGCGCCGCTGGCGGCCAGGGCGTTACCGCGATCCTCTCGGCCCGCTAGGCCTTGATCGTCACGTTGCGCTGATCATGACGCGCAGTCGGGTGCCGGAACGTCGCTGGAATAATGGCCGGGTGACGCAGAAACCCGTGGTCCCTGACGTTCTTGCCGCCCGCTACGCCTCCGCCGAGTTGGTCGCCCTCTGGTCACCCGAGGAGAAGGTACGCGCGGAGCGCCGGCTTTGGCTCGCTGTCCTCAAGGCGCAGCGTGACCTCGGAGTGGACGTCCCGGACGGCGTGATCGAGGCGTACGAGCGGGTCCTCGACGACGTCGACCTGGCCTCGATCGCGGACCGCGAGCGCGTCACCCGGCACGACGTGAAGGCGCGCATCGAGGAGTTCTCGGCGCTCGCCGGGCACGAGCACATCCACAAGGGGATGACCTCGCGCGACCTGACCGAGAACGTCGAGCAGATGCAGATCCGGGCGTCGCTGGAACTGGTCCGCGACCGCATGGTCGCCTCGCTGGGACGCCTGGCCCGCCTGGCGCTCGAATATCAGGACATGGTCATGGCCGGGCGTTCGCACAACGTGCCCGCGCAGGCGACGACCCTGGGCAAGCGCTTCGCCACCGCCGCCGAGGAGCTGCTGATCGCCTACGAGCGGGTCGAGGAGCTGATCAACCGGTACCCGCTGCGCGGGATCAAGGGCCCGGTGGGTACGAGCGCCGACCAGCTCGACCTGTTCGAGGGTGACGCTGACAAGCTCGGGCGGCTGGAAGAGCGCGTCGCGGCCCACCTCGGTTTCCAGCGTGTACTGCACAGCGTCGGCCAGGTCTACCCGCGCTCGCTCGACTTCGACGTGCTGTCGGCGCTGGCCCAGGCGGTGGCCGCCCCGTCGAGCCTCGCCACGACGATCCGGCTCATGGTCGGACAGGAACTGGTGACCGAGGGCTTCAAGCCTGGTCAGGTCGGTTCCAGCGCCATGCCGCACAAGATGAACACCCGCTCGTCGGAGCGGATCAACGGGCTGGCCGTGGTGGTGCGCGGCTACCTGCACATGGTCGGCGAGCTGGCCGGTGACCAGTGGAACGAGGGTGACGTCTCCTGCTCGGTCGTACGCCGGGTGGCCCTGCCCGATGCGTTCTTCGCCGTTGACGGGCTGTTCCAGACGCTGCTGACGGTGCTCGACGAGTTCGGCGCGTACCCGGCTGTGATCGGTCGCGAGCTCGACCGGTACCTGCCGTTCCTCACCACGACCAAGGTGCTCGTCGCCGCCATCCGCAAGGGCGTCGGGCGCGAGGTGGCCCACGAGGCGATCAAGGAGCACGCGATCGGGGTCGCGCTCGCGATGCGGGAAAAGGGCCAGGGCGAGAACGACCTGTACGAGCGGCTCGCCGCCGACTCCCGACTGCGCCTGTCCCGGACCGAGATCGACTCCCTGGTCGCCGACCCGGCGGCGTTCACGGGGGCGGCGTCCGCGCAGGTCCAGGCCGTCGCGGACCGGATCGCCGAGGTGGTGGCCCGACACCCGCGGGCCGGTACGTACGCGCCGGCGCCGATCCTCTAGCGGCGCGACCGCCGTGGGCGTCGGTGGTGAAACCCGTCACGCGTACCGTCGCGGTCCTGAGCGGCTCACCCCTAGGTGCCGAGCCCGCAACCGTGACGCCCGTCCAGATGCTGGTCGCTACACGGGCGGTGACGGATCGCGCTGTGTAACGGGTACGCTAGGGCGCTCGACAAGCTACGCCGACAAGTCAGGAGTGGTCCGTGGCCCGCGTCGTAGTGGACGTCATGCTCAAGCCCGAAATCCTTGATCCGCAGGGTCAGGCCGTCGCCGGCGCATTGCCGCAGCTCGGCATCGGGGATGTGCGGTCAGTCCGCATCGGCAAGCACATCGAGATCGAGTTCGAGGGCGAGGCCGACCTCGACCGGGCTCGCGAGATCGCGGACAAGTTGCTGGCCAATCCCGTGATCGAGGACTTCACGCTGCGCGTCGAAGAGCTGGAAGAGGCGGATAAGTAACCATGCGCATCGGCATCGTCACGTTCCCCGGTTCGCTCGATGACCGGGACGCTCAGCGGGCTGTTCGGGTGGCCGGCGCCGAACCGGTCGCGCTGTGGCACGCCGACGCCGACCTGTGCGGCGTCGACGCTGTCATCCTGCCGGGCGGGTTCTCCTACGGCGACTACCTGCGCTGCGGGGCGATCGCCCGCTTCTCGGCCGTCATGGACTCTGTCGTCAAGGCCGCCGCTGACGGGATGCCCGTGCTCGGCATCTGCAACGGCTTCCAGATCCTGTGTGAGGCGCACCTGCTACCCGGAGCCCTCACCCGTAACCAGCACCTGCATTTCCGCAACCGCGACCAGTGGTTGCGGGTCGAGTCGACCGGCACGGCCTGGACCGCGGGTTACGAGGCCGGGCAGGAGCTTTTCATCCCGCTCAAGAGCGGTGAGGGCTGCTATGTCGCCGATCCGCGTACCCTTGACGAGCTCGAGGGTGAGGGTCGGGTCGTTGCCCGCTACGTGCGGGGAAACCCCAACGGCTCGCAGCGTGACATCGCCGCGATCCGTAACGAGGCCGGCAACGTCGTCGGCATCATGCCGCACCCCGAGCACGCCGTTGAGGCGCTGACCGGTCCGTCCGTCGACGGGCTGGGCTTCTTCACCTCCGTGCTCGCACACCTCGGAGCGCACGCATGACCGTCACACCGCGTACCAACGAGACTCCCGTCGCGCCGGACAGCGTGAACAGACCGGGCAAGGCGAACAACTCGCCTCAAGCCACGCCGTCGTCGACCACCGGCGACAGCCGGGTGGCCGTCAACGCCGGGCGCGAGGCGGCCGATGGCGACATCGCGCCTTACTACGACGAAGGCCCGGACACCGTGGGGCGCGCCGCCGCCACCCCGAACGAGGACCAGCCGCACCTGGAGTTGGGGCTGCCCGACGACGAGTACGCCAGGATCAAGCAGATCCTGGGGCGCCGCCCGACCCAGGCTGAGCTCGCCATGTACTCGATCATGTGGAGCGAGCACTGCTCCTACAAGTCGAGCAAGGTCCACCTGCGCCAGTTCAGCGAGAAGGCACCGCGATCGGATCGGATGCTCGCAGGCATCGGCGAGAACGCCGGGGTCGTGCAGATCTCCGACACCCTCGCGGTGACGTTCAAGGTCGAGTCCCACAACCACCCGAGCTTCGTCGAGCCCTACCAGGGTGCGGCCACCGGTGTCGGCGGCATCGTGCGGGACATCCTCGCCATGGGCGCCCGCCCGATCGCCGTGATGGACGCCCTCCGCTTCGGAGCCGCAGACCACCCGGACACCAAGCGGGTGCTGCCCGGCATCGTCGCCGGCGTCGGCGGATACGGAAACTGCCTGGGCCTGCCCAACATCGGCGGCGAGCTCGTGTTCGACCCCTGTTACCAGGGGAACCCGCTGGTCAACGCGCTCAGCATCGGCGTGCTGCCGGTCGACCGCCTGCAGAACAAGGCCGCCGCGGGTACCGGCAACGTCGTGATCCTGCTCGGTGCGAAGACCGGGCGTGACGGCATCGGCGGCGTATCCGTGCTGGCCAGTGCCACCTTAGACG
>JAOPWA010000114.1 GCA_025965915.1 Dactylosporangium sp.
ATGCGCGGCGGAGGAACGTCGATCGCCGGCAACTCGATCGGCCCGGGCGTCGTCATGGACACCTCCCGGCACATGGACCGGGTGCTCGAGATCGACCCCGACAGCCGGACGGCGCGGGTCGAGCCCGGGGTGGTCCTGACCACGCTGACCCGCGCCACCGCCAAGTACGGCCTGACGTTCGGGCCCGACCCGTCCACGGCCAGCCGCTGCACCCTCGGCGGGATGATCGGCAACAACGCCTGTGGTACGCACTCGGTGGCATGGGGCACCACGGCTGACAACGTCGAGGCGCTCGACGTGGTCTGCGCCGATGGGACGTTGATGACGGTCGGCGAGTACTCGGCCCAGGAGTGGCAGGACAAGCTGGCGCTGACGACCCGGGAGGGCGAGCTCTTCCGCGGGCTGCACGAGCTCGAAGGCCGGTACCGGGAGACCTGGCGCACCGAGCTGTCCGCATACAGCCGCCGGGTCTCCGGCTACGGAGTGGAGAAGCTGCTCGCCGAGCGCGGCCGGTCGGTGGCGAAGGCGCTCGTGGGCACCGAAGGAACGTGCGCCATCGTTGTGGGCGCGACTCTGCGCCTCGTGCCGCTCCCCAAGGTCCGCGTCCTCGTTGTTCTCGGATACCCCAACGACGTCGCTGCCGCCGACAACGTCCCGGCGATCCTGACCCAGGCGCCGCTGGCGGTCGAGGGCTGGGACTCGGAGTTGCTGGCGGTCGCGGGCAGCGGCTCCGCGCCGGCACTACCCGAAGGCTCGGCGTGGCTGTTCGTCGAACTCGCCGGCGATGACGCCGACGACGCGATGTCGCGCGCGCAGGCATTGCTGGCCCACGTCGGGGCCGGCCGAGCCGGCGGACCGAGTGCGAGCGTCGTCACCAGTCCGGCCGACCAGGCCCGACTGTGGCGCGTCCGCGCGGACGGCGCCGGGCTCGCGACTCGCGACGCCACCGGCGGCGAAGCCTGGCCCGGGTGGGAGGACGCGGCCGTACCTCCGGAGCGGCTCGGCTCCTATCTGCGCGAGTTCCGCACGCTGCTCGGCAAGTACAACCTGCGTGGTCTGAGCTACGGACACTTCGGCGAGGGCTGCATCCACGTCCGGATCAACTTCGATCTGATCAGTAAGCACGGCGTCGGAGTGTTCCGGTCCTTCCTCGAGGACGCAGCCGACACGGTCGCGGCACACGGCGGCTCCCTGTCGGGAGAGCACGGCGACGGTTTGGCCCGCTCGGAGCTGCTGTCGCGGATGTACACACCCCGGGTACTCGGCTCCTTCGCCGACTTCAAGCGGGTATGGGATCCCACCGGAGCACTGAACCCGGGAATCGTCGTGCGGCCGGCGCCGCTCGACGAGAACCTGCGCTACACGCGCCAGGTCGTCAACCTCCCCCAACCTGTCCTGCACTACCCCGAAGACGGCGGTGACATGCAGCGCGCCCTGCGGCGCTGCGTCGGGGTCGGGAAATGCCGCTCAGATGTCGGTACGGTCATGTGCCCCAGTTGGCTCGTCACCAAGGACGAGAAGCACTCGACCCGCGGCCGGGCCCGCATTCTCCAGGAGATCGTCAACGGCGAGTTCGTGTCGGACGGCTGGCGTTCGAAGGACGCACTGGAAGCGCTCGACCTGTGCCTGTCGTGCAAGGGGTGCTCTTCGGACTGCCCCACCGGCGTCGACATGGCGACCTACAAGGCGGAGTTCCTCCATCAGCACTATCGGCGCCGGCTGCGCCCACTGTCGCACCTGTCGATGGGGTGGCTGCCGGTAACGGCCAGGATCGCCTCCCGCTTCCCCGCGGCCGTCAATGCCATCACCCGCTCCCCTGTGCAGCGCCTGCTGAAGCGACTCGGCGGCATCGACCGGCAGCGGCAGATTCCCCCGTTCGCCGCGAAGTCCTTCGTCGCGTCACACCGCCGGGAGCGCCGACAGGCGGACGGCCAGCAGACGGGCCACCAGCAGACGGGGCAGCCGGTGATGCTGTGGCCGGACACCTTCAACAACTACATGTCGCCGGAGGTTCTGAAGGCCGGCGACAGCGTGCTGGCGAAAGCCGGACTCGCACCTCAGTTGCCCGGCGGTAGCGTCTGCTGCGGTCTCACCTGGTTCTCCACGGGCCAACTGGGCATGGCGAAGCGGGTTCTCGAGCGAACGGCGCGCGTACTGGCACCCGCCCAGGAGGCGGGCCTGCCCATCGTCGTCCTCGAGCCAAGCTGCGCGACCATGCTGCGTTCAGAAGCGCGATCGGTTCTCGGAGAGACGCCGTTCACCAGGTATCTACAGGAGAACGTCCTGACCCTGGCGGAGGCGCTGGAGCGCTACGCCCGGGACTGGCAGCCACCGACGGTCGCACGCCCCGCTGTCGGCCAGGTCCACTGTCACCAGTCGTCCGTTCTCGGATTCGAGGCCGACGAGCGCCTGATGGCACGCGCCGGCATCGATACCGCTGGAATGCAGCGCAGTTGCTGCGGCCTCGCCGGCAACTTCGGTTTCGAACAGGGACACTACGACGTGTCCCGCGCATCCGCCGAGCGGCTGCTGCTTCCAGCCGTCGAGGGAGCGTCGGCTGACGCCGTCCTGGTGGCCGATGGGTACAGCTGCCGCACACAGGTACAGCAGCTGTCCGGTCGCCGCGCGGCGCACCTGGCCGAGGTGCTCGACGCCGGCGGGGCGGACACCTGCGGAACGGGCACCTGCGGAACGGGCACCTGCTGACACGGGCCCCGGCCGCCGGCGTCCGGTAACGACCCGGACAGTGACGTTCTCCGTACTCGCCGAGATGGCGGCGAGATCCGTGAACGTTCCTAACCGTAGCTGCGTACCACCCGGCGAGGCAGGGCATCGAGCCTTACCGCAGGAGGGGAGTCGCGGATGCGTCGCAAACACGTCATGGCGATGGTCGTCGCAGGTGTAGCCGTCGGATTGCTGGTCGCGGGTACGCGTTTCAGCTTCGCCGCCGAGAGCGGCGCGGCCGGCTGCGGGGCCGTCGACCAGCAGATCGCGTCGGGCGCGAACGTCAACGTCGCGCAGGCGATCCAGTGCGACCAGCAGGAGTTCCAGGCCCTGGAGAACACGCGACAGGCGGCCCGTGCGGCCGGACAGAAGCCGGCTATGCAAAACAGTGCGACGTGTCAGGCCGTCAACGCGCGCGCCGCGAAGGGCGATGCCACCCTCGACTTCAACCTCGCCTTCCACTGCCGCCAGCGTGAGCGTTTCGCCAACAACGTCAACGCGCTCAATGGCAACGGCGCCGCGAGTCAGCTCACGTCGCTGTGTCAGGGCGTACAGGCTCGGCTGTCGCGGGGCGAGATCGTCGATGCGTTCCAGCAGACCTTCTGCGGCCAGGAAGCGCAGGCGGCGGGTCAGCCACTGGCCGGCGGATCGAAAGCGGGGGCAGGCAACACCGGGGGCGCGGGCAAGACCGGCGGCGCAGCCCCCAACACCGGTGCGGCCCCACAAGCCGGCGCGGCCCCTAAGACCGGCGGCACAGCCCCCGACACAGGCGGCGCAGCGGCAAATCCCGCCAACGCAGGGAATGCTTCGAATGCGAACGGTGGACAGGTCGTCTGCAAGGGCGACACGGTGACCACTAATGGGCTCGATGGCGGGCCGGGCGCCGCCAGCGGCACATTCCCGCTCGGCACCAAGCTGCGCATCACCAACCTGGACAACAACAAGTCGACCA
>JAOPWA010000141.1 GCA_025965915.1 Dactylosporangium sp.
CCGGGGCGTTTCGTATTGGGTCGGTGTGCAGGTCGCCTCTCGGCGAGTGGCTCAGCGCGGCTCCAGCCGAACGGTATTCCGCGAAGGCAGTAGTTGTAGCCCGGGGGACACTCAGCACACCGACGTATTACACAACCACCGGTACCGGTCGAATGTTCCCGTCCGGGGTGGTTGTCCGGTCCGAGGACCGAAGTTTGGGTCGGTGTGCGGGTCGCCTCTCGGCGAGTGGCTCAGCGCGGCTCCAGCCGAACGGTATTCCGCGAAGGCAGTAGATGTAGCCCGGGGGACCCTCTTCACACCGACGTGTAACATAACGCCCCCTACCGGCCGAATGTTCCCCTGTGACGGTGATCACGCCGCATCGTGTCATTGATCGATCACATGGGTATGGCACGGTCGTGAGGAACTCATATGGGGAGGTGGAGCCGTGACGGCTCTGGCGTCCGGACCGGTCCAGGATGCGCTCGGCGACGTTGCCCGTTTCATCCCAAAATTGATCTTGTTTCTGATAGTCCTGGTGCTGGGCTGGCTCGCCGCGCGGCTGCTGCGCGCCGGTGTTAGTCGCCTTCTGCGGCGCGTCGGCTTCGATCAGGCGGTGGAGCGCGGAGGAGTGGGGCGGCTGCTGAGCCGCACCCGGTACGACGCCCGCGGCGTCCTGACGACGTTGGTCTACTACGCCGTTCTGCTCTTCACGCTGCAACTGGCGTTCGGTATCTGGGGGCCCAACCCGGTGTCCGCTCTCATCGCGGGGATCGTCGCCTGGTTGCCGAGGGCCTTCGTCGCGATCGTCATCGTCGTGGTCGCCGCGGCCGTCGCCGCAGGGGTACGCAACGTGATTACGAGCGCGCTCCAGGGCCTGTCGTACGGGCGGCTGCTGGCACGTGTGGCCGGTGCGTTCATCATCGCGATCGGCATCATCGCCGCGCTGGACCAGATCGGCGTGGCGACGTCGGTCACCACTCCGGTGCTGGTCGCGATACTCGCCACCATCGGCGGGATCCTCGTCGTCGGAGTCGGCGGCGGACTGGTGCGCCCGATGCAGAGCCGCTGGGAGTCCTGGCTGAGCCGGGCGGAGCTGGAATTGCCGCAGGTACGCGACCAGCTGCGCGTCGCCGCCGAGCAACGGGAGGCCGAGGCGCGGGCCGCGGCTGAGCGTGAAGAAGCGGCCCGTCTGGAGGACGAGCGTGGGGAAGCCGAGCGTCTAGAGGCCGAGCGTGCGGAAGCGGCCCGCCGCGAGCAGGAGGCCCGCGAAGCGGCGGAGGCCGAGGCGCGGGCGGCGGAGTTCGAACGCGAGCAGGAGGCCGAGCGGGTCCGCGAGGCGGAGCGCCTGCAGGCGGCCCGTGACGAGGCCGCCCGTGACGAGGCCGCCCGTCTCGAAGCAGAGCGTGAAGCAGCGGAGCGTGAAGAAGCCGTGCGGCAGGACGGCGCCCGCGCCGAAGCCGCCCGCCAGGAGGTGGCGCTTCGGGAGGCCGCGCAGACGCAGGCTGCTCGTGAGGAAGCTGCTCGTGAGGAGGCCGCGCGTGAGGAGGCGGCCCGTCAGGAGGCCGTGCAGGCGCAGGCTGCTCGCGAAGAGGCCGCTCGCGAGGAAGCCAAGCCGGCGAAGACGCGCACGAGCCGGCCCAGGACCGCCCGGGAGCGGGCCGAGCAGGCGGCGGAGCATCGCGCCGCAGCCGAGGCGGGCACGTTGCCGCAGGCGCCACCGTCGGACGAGCCGACCGTAGCGATCCCGATCAGCAAGATCCGGCGCGCGGCCGCCGGCTCCGGTCAGGACGCCGAGCAGACCCAGCCCATCACCGTGCCGGTGACGGACGCGGCGGACGACTCCGAGCGAACGCAGGTTCTGCCCACCATGCCTGAGCCGGAGCAGAAGGCGCCGCCGAGCACCCCCCGGCGCCGGCGGCCTCCGAACGGCGGCGCCAGCAAGTAGGCGGCGCCAGCAAGTAGGCGCTACCTGCACATCCGGCGGTACGGGCCGTCGGCGGCGACGAGATCGTCGTGGTTGCCTCGCTGGACTATCCGGCCAGCGTCGATCACGACGATCTCGTCGACCTCGGTCAGACCGGTCAACCGGTGCGTGATCAGAACCGTGGTGCGCCCGCGCGTGGCGGCGAGGAGGTCGGCGGTGAGCGCGTCGGCGGTCGCCTCGTCGAGGTGCTCGGTCGGCTCATCCATGATCAGGATCGGGAAGTCCGCCAGCAGTACGCGGGCCAGTGCCAGTCGCCGGCGCTGCCCGCCCGACAGCCGGGAACCCTGCTCGCCGACCATCGTGTCGAGCCCCTGCGGCAGCGAGTCGACCCAGTCAAGTAGCCGAGCGTCGGCGAGCGCCGCCCGTCGCCGGGCCTCGTCGGCGTCGCGATCGGCGATGCGGAGGTTCTCGGCGATCGTGGTGTCGAACAGGCGGGCGTCGTCGGTGAGTAGCCCCACGACGGTGCGGACGTCGTCCCCAGCGAGGTCACGGGTGTCCACGCCGCCCAGACTGACCTTTCCGGCGGTCGGGTCCAGGAAGCGTACGAGGACCGCGGCCAGGGTGCTCTTGCCGGATCCGCTGGGGCCCACGACGGCGACCCGGCGGCCCGGTGCGAGTACCAGGTCCACGTCGTGGAGAACGTCGGGGCCGGTCGGCCACCGGGCGCTCAGGCCGCTCACCTCCAACCGGTACTCCCGCCCCGGCAGGGGTGCCGGCGCCACCGGTTCGACGACCGGATCAGGCTGGTCGAGCAGGCCGAAGACCCGGGCCAGCGCGGCGCGGGCGGTGGCCAGTTGGGCCGCGGCGGCGGGTAGCCCCGACACGGTGTCGAAGACCGCGATCGGGGTGAGGACCACGACGGCGAGCAGGACACCGTTGAGGGCGCCCTGTTGTACGGCGTGGGCGCCCAGCGCGAGGCCGGCCCAGACGCAGGCACCCGCGGCCAGGGCTACCAGTCCGGTGCCGAGCCCCACTCCGGCGGCCGACCGGGCGGTGGCGCTGCGCAGCCGGGAGTCGGTGTCGGCCAGCGCCGCCAGCCGTCGCCGCGCCGCCCCGTACGCGACAAGATCGGGTAGGCCGTGCAGCAGATCGACGGTGGCCGCGGACAGTTCTCCCCGCAGCGGTGCGGTGCGCCGGTCGGCCCGGCGCGCGGCGGCGTGCTGGATCAGCGGCACGCCGGCCGCCACCACCACCAGCCCGGCCGCCAGTACGACGCCGGCAGACGGCAGCAGGGTGGCGACGAACCCGGCGGCGACCGCGCCGATCAAGGCGGCGACGAGATAGGGCAGGACAACCCGTACGAGCACGTCGAGAGCCGAGTCGACGTCGGCGACGAAGCGGCTGACCAGGTCACCGGTGCGCAGCACCGGCAGGGACGCCGGGGCCAGCCGCTCCAACCGCTGGTAGGCGCGTACCCGCAGCCGCGTCAGGACGTGGAAGGCGGCGTCATGGCCGGCGAGGCGCTCGAGATAGCGGAACACGCCCCGGGCGATGCCGAACGTGCGTACCGCCACGATCGCGACGGTCAGGTAGAGCACGGGCGGGTGCTGGGCGGCGCGCGAGATCAGCCAGGCCGAGGTCGCGGTGAGGCCGATCGCGCTGCCGGCCGCGAGTACCCCGAAGAGCACGGCGAGCGCCAGTCGGGGCGCGACCGGCGCGGCGAGCGTGAGCAGCCGCAGCACCGGTCCGCCTCGGTGCCGGCCCCGGCCCTCTTCCTGAAGGGGGCGCCCCTCTTCCTGCGTATGCGCGTACAGGGGCGCCCTCCTCACGAAGAGGGGCGAACCGCTGCGCCGGTTCACGTCGTCACCGCCGATCCCGCCGCGTCGACCACCCGGCCGGCTTCCATCCGCACCACCCGGTCGGCGAGCGCCAGCAGCGCCGGTCGGTGCGCGACCACGACGACTGTGCGGCCCCGGGCCAGCCGGCGTACCGCCTCCAGCACGGCAGCCTCGCTCTCGCCGTCCAGGTTGGCCGTCGGCTCGTCGAGCAGGACGATGCGCGCATCCGAAAGGAACGCGCGGGCCAACGCCACCCGCTGCCGCTGCCCGGCAGACAGACCGGCGCCGCCCTCCCCGACGGTGGCGTCCAGGAAGTCGGAGGCCAACGCGGCCCGGGCCGCCGAGCGCACGGACTCGTCGGAGGCGTCCGGATGGCCGAGCCGGATGTTGTCGGCGACAGTGCCGGCGAACAGGTACGGCCGCTGCGACATCCACACCAGGTGCCGGCGCCACGCATCCGGGTCCAATGTGGACAGGTCAACGCCGCCAACAGTTACGCTGCCGCCGACAGTTACCACGCCGTCGACGGCGACGCTGCCGCCGATCTCGACCCGTCCAGAATCCAAGGGAACGAAGCCGAGCAGCACGGAGAGAAGCGTCGACTTGCCGCAACCGCTCGGGCCCGTCAGCGCCACCACCTCGCCGGGCGCGATGGTCAGGTCGACGCCGTCGAGCGCCGGGACCGCGCGGTCGGGGTAGCGCACCGTGAGGCCGGAGAGCACGATCGGACCGGGTGGAACATCGGTACGGGTACCGCGCGGCGGGGGCTCCTCCTCCAGTACCGAAAAGACCTGCTCGGCGGCGGCGAGACCCTCGGTGCTGGCATGGAAGTGGGTGCCGACCATCCGCAGCGGCAGGTACGCCTCCGGCGCCAGGATCAGCACCAGCAGGGCGGTTCGCAGGTCCAGGCGCCCTTCGACCAGGCGCAGCCCGACCGCCACGGCCACCAGCGCCACCGAGATCGTGGCTATCAGCTCCAGCACCAGCGAGGACAGGAACGCCAGGCGCAGGGTACGCATGGTGGCCCGCCGGTGCTCGTCGCTGACCCGCCGGATCGTCTCGGCCTGAGCCTTCGCCCGCCCGAACACCTTCAGGGTGGGCAGCCCGGCCACCACGTCGAGGAAGTGGTGGGCCAGCCGGCTGAGCATCCGGAAACTGCGCCGGTTGCGGGCCTCGGTGGTGAGCCCGACGAGCGCCAGGAAGACCGGGATGAGCGGCAGCGTGATCGCGATCGTCAGTGTGGCCAGCAGGTCGGCGGGGAGCAGCCAGGCGAGCACGATCACAGGTACGACCGCGGCGAGTACGAGCTGGGGCAGGTAGCGGGCGAAGTACCCGTCGAGCGCGTCGATGCCCCGGGTCGCGAGCGTGGTCAGCTCGCCGCCTTTCTGGCCGGTCAACCAGCCGGGCCCGAGGCGTACCAGGTGTCCCAGCAGCCGTTCGCGGAGTTGGGTCTTGACCGCGGCGGCCGCCCGGTGCGCGGCCATCTCCTGGGCCCAGGCCAGCAGCGCCCGGCCGGCGACCACCGCCGCGAGCGCGGTCAGCGTGGCGGTGATGCGGCCGTGGCCGTGGAACGCGGCGCTGATGCCGCTGGCGAGCAACGTCGCCTGCGCTACGATCAGCCCGGCGACGGCCAGGCCGAGGGCGACGCAGGCGACGAGGTACCGGCGGGTCGCCCCGGCGTAGCGGATCAGCCGCGGGTCGAGTGGCTTCACGGTCTGGTCGCGCCTGTCGACGCCGGAGCCGGAGTCGAGGCGGCCGGCGGGATGTGCTGGACACCGAGGCGCTTGCGGAACACCCAGTAGGTCCAGCCTTGGTAGAGCAGCACCACGGGAGTGAACGCTACCGCCATCCAAGTCATGATCTTCAGCGTGTACGGGCTGGAGGCCGCGTTCGTGACCGTCAGGCTGTAGGACGGGTCGAGCGTGGACGGGAGCACGTTCGGGTAGAGCGCGAGGAACATGGTCGCGGTGGTCGCGACGATCGTGACCGCGGTGGCCAGGAATGCCCAGCCCTCGCGCCCGATCCGGCTCGCCAGCAGCGCCGCTACCAGCGTCGTCGTGGCCAGGACGGCGGTGACCGCGGTCGCATTGTTGCCGCGCGCCACCTGCGTCCACAACAGGAACGCCCCGGCGGGGACGATCGCGACCACGCCGACGCGAGCGGCGACCGCACGTGCGTCGGCTCGGACCTCCCCGGCGGTCTTCAGCGCGAGGAACACCGCCCCGTGCGTGGTGAAGAGCAGCAGCGTGGTGGCGCCGCCCACCAGGGCGTACGGGTTGAGCAGGTCGAAGAACCCGCCGACGTAGTGGTGGGCGGCCGACAGTTGCACGCCTCGCACGATGTTGCCGAACGCCACGCCCCACAGCACCGCCGGCACGAGGCTGCCGAAGAAGATGGCGCGGTCCCAGTTGCGCCGCCAGCGGTCGCTGTCGACCTTTCCCCGGTACTCGAACGCCACGCCCCGGACGATGAGCGCGATGAGGATCAGCAGCAGCGGCAGGTAGAAGCCGGAGAACAGGCTCGCGTACCACTCGGGGAACGCCGCGAACGTGGCGCCACCCGCGACGATCAGCCACACCTCGTTGCCGTCCCAGACCGGGCCGATCGTGTTGAGCAGCACCCTTCTGCGCTGCTCGGCACCGCGACCGAGTACGGGCAGCAGGATGCCGACCCCGAAGTCGAAGCCCTCCAGCAGGAAGTACCCGGTCCACAGCACTGCGATGAGGACGAACCACATGTCGTTGAGGGTCATGGCAATCCTTCCTCAGTACGCGAAGGCGAGTGGGCGGTCTTCGTCTCGGTGCTCGTCTTCTGCCGGCAGTTGCGGTGGTCCGGCCTTGGCGTACCGCATCATCAGCCACAACTCGACCACGGCCAGTCCGCCGTAGAGGAGCGTGAAGACGGCCAGCGAGGTCAGCACGGTTGGCGCACCCACGTTCGGCGACACGCTGCTCTGGGTTTTGAGCACGCCGAAGACCGTCCACGGCTGGCGGCCCATCTCGGTGAAGACCCAGCCGAACGAGTTGGCCAGTAGCGGCAGCGACACCGACCAGATGGCCGCCTGCCAGAATCGGCGACTCGTCGGGGTACGCCCCCGACGGGTCAGCCAGAGGCCGAGGGCGGCCAGCAGGACAGAGATCATGCCGAGCCCGATCATCAGCCGGAACGACCAGTAGGTGACCGGGACCATCGGGCGGTAGTCGCCGGGGCCGTAGCGCTGCTGGTAGGACCGTTGGATGTCGTTGACGCCCTCGACCCGGCCGTTCGGGTCGCCGGTCGCGAGGATCGACAGCAGGTACGGGACCTTCAAGCTGTAGATCGGGCGGCTGCCGTCGAGCGTGCCGATCGTGAACAGCGAGAACGACGCCGGCTGTTCGGTCTCGTAGAGCGCCTCGGCGGCGGCCATCTTCATCGGCTGCTGCTTCGTCATGATCCGGCCTTGGGCGTCACCGGTGATCGCGACCAGTGCGCCGGAGATGACGATGACCCACAGCGCCAGGCGCAGGCTCGGGCGGAACACCGCCACCTCGTTACCGCGCATCAGGTGCCAGGCACAGACGCACAGCATGAGCACGCCGGAGGTCAGGAACGCGGCGGTGATCGCGTGCGGGAACGCCACGAGATTCGTCGAGTTGAAGAGCACGGCACCGAAGTCGGTCAGTTCCGCGCGGTTTGTGGCGGGGTTGAACCGGTGCCCGACGGGGTGCTGCATCCACGAGTTCGCCGCGAGGATGAAGTACGCCGACAGGATGCCGCCGATCGAGGCCAGCCAGATGCTCGCGAGGTGCAGCGCCTTCGGTAACCGGTCCCAGCCGAAGATCCATACTCCGAGGAACGTCGACTCGAGGAAGAAGGCGACGATCCCTTCGAGCGCCAGCGGAGGGCCGAAGACATCGCCGACGAACCGGGAGTACTCGCTCCAGTTCATCCCGAACTGGAACTCCTGCACGATGCCGGTGACGACGCCCATCGCGAAGTTGATCAGGAAGAGCTTGCCCCAGAACTTGGTGGCTCGAAGGTACTGGTCCTTGCCGGTGCGTACCCAGGCGGTCTGCAGCAACGCGACCAGCACCGAGAGACCGATCGTGATGGGTACGAAGAGGAAGTGGTACACCGTCGTGACGGCGAACTGCCATCTCGCGAGGTCCAATGCGTGCACGCTCGGATCCTTTCCAGACGGGCCTGGAAGCAGTGTCGGATCAAGCGTGCGCCCGGGTTCAGGACCGAAAATCGGGCGGGGGCGGCCGAAGGGCACAGGTCACATTTAGGTACCCCGCCTACATGTAGCGTAGGTACGTGTAGGCGGGGTTGAAGGGTCAGGCTGCCGCCGGCTGGCGCCCCTCGTCGCTCGATGCGATCAGGCCCTCGATGTCCGCCGAGTGCAGCGGTTTCGCGAAGTGGAAGCCCTGGGCCAGGCGGTATCCGAGCGTGTGCAGCCGATCCGCCTGGGCTCCGGTCTCCACGCCCTCGGCGATCGCGCGCAGCCCCAGCGCCTGTGCGATTTCGATGATCGACGTGACGATCGCCTCCTGCTCGACGGTCCCGGTGACACCGTCCACGAAGGACTTGTCAACCTTGATCACGTCGACCGGGCAGGTGCGCAGCAGGCCCAGCGAGGAGTGGCCGGTGCCGAAGTCGTCGAGGGCGATGTTGACGCCGAGCGCGTGGACGGCCGTCACGGCGTCCAGGGCGCGACCGCCCCCGAAGACGGCCGTCTCGGTGATCTCGACGGTGAGTCGACCCGGTTCCAGGCCGGTCTCGGCCAGGATCGACGCGACCATCTGCGGGAATGACGATTCGAGCAACTGTCGGGCCGAGACGTTGACGCTCATCCGGGCGGGCGCCTCGTCGCCGTACGTGCGGTACCAGTCGGCGGCCTGCTGGCAGGCGGTCCGCATGATCCACTCTCCCAGCGGCACGATCAGGCCGGTGCGCTCGGCGACCGGGATGAACCGTATCGGCGGGACCAGCCCGTCGCGCGGGTGCTGCCAGCGCACCAGCGCCTCGACTCCCACCAACCGGCCGGTAGGCAGGTCGACGACGGGTTGGTACAGCAGGTGCAGTTCGTCGCGCTCCAGCGCGTGGCTGAGCTCGGCCGCGAGTTGGGCGTGCTCGACCGCGCGGGCGTCCAGATCGGAGTCGTAGTGCACGTACCGGTTCTTGCCCAACTCCTTGGCCGCGTACATGGCGATGTCGGCGCGGCGAAGCAGGTCGTCGGTGTCGCTACCGGTGTCGTTGTCGGCCAGTCCGATGCTCGCCTGGATCAGCAGATCATGGTTGCCCGCGCTCACCGACGCGGACAGCGCCTCGAGGATCCGTTCGGCGACGGTTCCGCTCTCGCCGGTGCGCAGGTCGGTGAGCAGGATGGCGAACTCGTCGCCGCCCAGTCGCGCGACCGTGTCGTCCGGGCGCATGCAGGCGCGCAGCCGGGAGCTCACGGCGACGAGGAGCGCGTCGCCCACCGCGTGCCCGAGCCGGTCGTTGATGGTCTTGAAGTCGTCCAGGTCGATCAGGGCGACGGCGACGGTACCCGGTTGAGCGCTCGCCACGGCGCGTCCGACACGCGAGGTGAACAGCGTCCGGTTGGCCAACCCGGTCAGCTCGTCGTGCGACGCCTGATAGGCGAGCTGGTCCTGGTACCGGCGGGCGTCGGAGATGTCGCGGGCGTTGCAGACGATCCCGTGCACGCTCGGGTCGTGCAGCAGGTTGGTGTACGTGACCTCCATCCACCGCGAGGTGCCGTCGGCGTGGAGAATCCGCGCCTGTCCCCGGACGGTGGCGTGGGGCTGCTTGTGCAACTGCCGGATCAGTGTCTGGAGCGAGGGCAGGTCATCAGGCTGCACGGTGTCGTCGGACAGCCTGCCGATCCAGTCCTCCGGCTCGTGGCCGAGCACCCGGTGCGCACCGGGGCTCATGTACGTGAAGCGGCCGCTGGCGCCGATGATGCTGATGACGTCGTCGGAGTTCTGCACCAGCGACCGGAAGCGCTGCTCGTGGCGACGCAGTTCGAGCATGTTCGCGTCCACCTGGGCCAGCAGCCGGGCATTGTCCTGGAAGGCGAAGAGTTGGCGGACCACCACGAGGGCGGTCAGCGTCACCGAGCCGGCGACCATCAGTTGGATACCGCCGGGACTCTGCCGCATCGCCATGAGCAGCAGCGCGTCGGTGCAGGCAATCGCCGCGTACGGCAGCAGGTTGAATGAGGGTCCGCGCCGGCGGTGACGGGGCGCGGGGCTGTTCGTCGGGGCTTGTAGCTGTAGCCACGCGGCGAGGACCACGCCGAAGTAGACCAGCGGCATGAGCGCTATCAACGAGGACAGGTCCGGGCGGCTCTGCAGTGCTGACGCACGGGCGCCCAGGACCGCGCCGACCAGGGCGCTCGTACCCAGCGCCCAGGCGGCGCGCCGGTCGATGCCGTTCGGGCCGGTCAGGCTCATCTTCGCCGCGGTCAGGACGACGCCGAGGCCGAGCGCCGCGACCGCCAGCACGGAAATGGTGTCGTGCGGGACGGTGCGCCGGCCGGACTGTTGGTTGGTGGTGAAGTACCAGAGTATGAGCCCGGTCGCCACGACCATGATCCCGAGGTCCAGGCCGATGGTGAGCCATTCACGCCGGGACCGGGAGTGGACCGGCAGCCGGAGCAGGCCCCGCAGTACGGTGACCGCCGCCAGCCCGAACAGGACGAACGTGGCCGGCCCGACGCGCTGGACCGGGGTCGCGGCACCGCCAAGGGAGTCGTACGCGCTGGTGACCACCGCGAGGAGCACCATGGCGGCCGCGATGGTGGCGTGCCGCCAGAACCGGCGGACCGGCAACGGCAGGTCGGAACGGCGGGCAACGTGCCGCGCGGCGAAGAATCCGAGGATCGGGCCGAGTGGTACCGGGAGCCATCCGAGGATGGGCGGTCCGAACGGATGCGCCAGGCGCAGTGCGAACCAGGCGGTCGAGGCGATGGCGAAGGCCGCGCTGGCCCGGAGCAGACCCGGTCGTAGCGACCGCCCCGACGCTGCGGGCAGCTCGCTGAACAGGCGAGATGGCAACAGCATCACCCTGCGGGTGTTGCCGTGCATATCGTCACCACGGTCCATGTCCTGCACCCTCTGACCTAGCCCTCTCCCGCGTATGCGAGACAAGGTTCCGGTCGGCGGGCGGCGTCCGGATCTGAGGACTCTTTCCGCCGTCGTTGCAGTCGGATGGGCTATTTATCCGGGTTAGTGACAATTGGGTCACCCGGGAGGGGCCTACTCTTCCTGATCACGGAGAGTTCGTGTGCCTACCGCAACCCGAACTCTCCGTGATCATGGGGAGGTCGTCCGGCGAAGCCACTCCTCGACGCCCGCGACGTGGACGGCCGCCCACGGGCGACCTCGGGCTGCCGGGCCCTGATCGCCTCATCGGTAATGGCCATGCAGCGAAGGATAGGGGCGCGGGGCCGGCGGTGAGCTCCCCGAACCGGTCATCACTTCGCCACTGGCCCTACTTTCTGGTCCCACAGGTCGAACGCCTTCACCTGCGCGTCGGCGGGCAACAACGTCTCCTTCGGGCTGTTCTTGATGAGGTCGTCGTACTCGGGACGCCCGAACTTCTTGATGACGTCCTGGCTGTCGGCCGGCGCCATGTCGATCGTCACGCCCTTGACCGCCGGACCCGGGTAGAAGTAGCCCGTATCGAAGGTGATCGCCTGCTGCTTCGGCCGCAGCGCGTACCTGATCAGGCTGAGGACCGCCGAGAGCTTGTCCTTGTCGATGCCCTTGGGGACAACCGCGTAGTGCGCGTCCATGATCCAGTGGGATCCCTTGAGCTGGGAGACCTTCATCTCCGCGGGCACCGTGCCGAGCGCGCGCGGGTTGATGTCCCAACCGGTCGTGCTGGCGATGATGTCGACCGTGCCGTTGGCGATGTCCTTCATCGTCTGTCCGGTACCACCGGGGTACGGCGGGTTGTAGGGCGCCATCTCGGCCAGGTACGCCCAGGTTCGGTCCCAGGTCTCGGGATTGCGGGGGTCCTTGTCGCCGAGGATGTAGGGCAGGCCCATGAGCATGGTGCGGGCCGGACCGGAGTTGCGTGGCTGCGCGTACTCGACCTTCTTCGGGTGCGCCTTCGCGTAGGCGAGAAGCTCCGCCGCGGTCGTCGGCGGGGTGGGCACCGTCGTCGGGTTGTACATGATGAGCGGCCCGGCCGGGTACTCGGTGACGGCGACGCCGTACCCCTGCGCCAACTCCTGCATCTTCGCCGCGTCCTCGGTGTAGACATCCTTGAGAACCGGCAGCTTGGAGTCATAGGCGGGCGTGAGCTTCATCCAGAGGCCCTGGGCGATACCGGCGGCGAGGGCGTCGGCGCCGGTGAGCACCAGATCGATGTCGAGGTGCCCGGCGGCCTGCTCCGCCTTGATCTTCGATGGCACCTCGGGTGCGGTCGCCTTGGTGGTGACAATCTTGGAGACGATCTCCGGGTGTTCCTTCTGGAAGTTGTCGAGGATCCCCTGCGTCAACTGCAGGTTGCCGGCGACGTCGACGACGTGCAGGGTCTGGGGACGCGACGGCTTGTCCGGAACGGCCGTACCGGTGGTCGGGTCGGGGCCGGTCTTCTTCACGGTGTCGGGCGCGCCGCATCCGGCGGCGACGAGCGCGGCGGCGGCCAACGCGCAGGCGTACCGGCGAACGCTGGTACCGAGGGACAAAGGCTCAGTCATCGTTGTCGGTTCCCTTTCCGGGGCCGGAGAGCGTGGTGCTCGCCGCCGGTGAGCGGTTTGGCGGCGGGGGCGCAACCGTTTGTGGAGCGAGTCAATCGGCGCTGCGGAACCGCGTCAACCCATTCCTCCGACAGATAGGACGATGTCTATCCAACGATCGGTGCGGGGGCGACCGCCGGCAACTCCAAGATTTGCGAGGTCAGTACGC
>JAOPWA010000194.1 GCA_025965915.1 Dactylosporangium sp.
CGGTCGCGTACTCGTTCGGACCGCCCTACGGCGAGCGGCTGGTCAGCTGGCTCGACCTCGACCGGCTCGGGCTCTCGCGGCGGACGCTGCAGCGTCAGGCCGCCGACAACCTTGACGCGATGCTGGAGGCGGTGCGGGTACACGGGAAGGCCCCGGCTCTGACGCTGTTCTTCGACGGCATCGAGTCGAGCCTGCTGCTGGCCGGCGATTTCTGGCGGCGGCTGGCGGACTGGGTCCCCGGTGAACTGGTCGTCGGCGTGCCGGCCCGCGGCGTCGTCGTCGTGACGGGCTCGCAGTCGAAATACGGCCTGGACAAGGCGAAGCGCGCGGTCGACCGGGTGTTCTTCGCGGGCGACCAGCACCTGTTGACCCGCCAGTTGCTGGTCCGCCGCGACGGCGGCTGGGAGACGTTCCAACCCTAGAAGTGAGGCGGCCGGCCTTGGGGTCGTCTCAACGATCATGGCATTGAGCGATGAGTCGGGCCGCGATCGGGAGTCCTACTACATGAACCCGCGAATTGACCGGCGGTGAGCCGGTCACCGAACGAACGAGGAGAAGATCCCGTGGCCAGCGTAGAGGTGAACATCTCGATGTCGGTGGACGGCTTTGTCACCGGCCCGAATGTCGATGAGTACCCAGGGCTGGGGGAGGGAGGTGAGATCCTCCATGCCTGGCTGAGGGAGGGCGACAGTCAGAAGATCCTCAGTGAGAACCTGTTCGCCCCCGCCGGCGCTGTCATCACGAGCCGCAAGGTGTTCGACGTGGCGGAAGGATGGGGCGACGACGGGTTTTACCGGATGCCGGTTTTCGTGCTCACCCACCGTCCCCACGAGGTGATCGTCAAGGGCGAGACCACCTTCACCTTCGTCACCGACGGCATCAAGCACGCCATTGCGCAAGCGGCTACCGCCGCAGGCGACAAGAAGGTCCATGTCATGGGAGGCGCCAGCATCATCCAGCAGGCCCTGAAGGCCGGGCTGGTCGACGAGCTGTACCTGCACGTAGCGCCGGTGATCCTCGCTGACGGCACCTCGTTGTTCGAGCACCTTGGCGGCCCGATCCAGCTGGAGCGCACGGAGGTGATCGAATCCCGGTTCGCCACCCATCTGAGGTTCCGCATCGTGAAGTAAGAAGCCCACACGGAAACTGGAGAGGCGTTCCGACCCTAGAAGTACGCGTCCATCCAGCGGCCCAGTTCGTCGAAGAGCTGCTTACGGGCGGGTTCGGGGGACAGCGCCAGGTCGTGCAGGCCGCCCTCGATGCGTACCAGCGTCGTGCGCCGACCGAGCCCGGGCGTCCACTTGGCCATGTGGTCGACGTCGAGCACGGAGTCCGCGGCGCGCGCCTCTTCGCTCCATCGGGCCCGCTTGTAGCTGGCCGTCGACGACGCGACGATGATCGGCGCCGGGATGTCCAGGCCGTCGTGTAGCCGCTTCTGGCCCAGGAGGATGGCGCGCAGCCAGCCGGTGCGAACAGGGAATCCCGGCAACGGCTTCCACTCCAGGTCGTACTCCCACTCGCCGTACCGGTCACGGTGCAAGCTGCTGCCGTACACGTCGTTGAGGCCGACCCCCAGCAGGCTGTAGGGCCGGGTCCGGCCCCTCCGCATCGTGATCGGTTTGCTGATGGCCTTCGTCAGCCAGGGCACGTTCATGTCGAAGAACGGGCTGTTGAAGAACATGGCGTCGACCGCGTCGGTGTCGCGACGGTCGTGCGCCCACAGCGCGGTGACGAGGCAACCGGTGGAGTGCCCGTTGACAAGAAGTCGATCGTGGCCGTCGACCTCGCGAATGATGCGGGCGGCCTCGTCGAGCTCCTGGTAGTACTCGCCCAGGTCCCGGCAGAAGTTCGGGGTCTGGTGGGAGAGCAGGCTGCGACCGTACTTTCGCAGATCGAGCGCATAGAAGTCGATGCCCCGCGCCACGTAGAAGTCGGCCAGGTGTGGCTGGAAGAAGTAGTCGGAGAAGCCGTGCACATACAGCACGGCGCGCCCGTCGGACTCGCTGGCGCGCCGCCGCACCAGGGTTGCCGTCACGGGCCCTTCGTCATCGGTGCCGAGGTCGATGGTGTGCCGTTCGTACGGCGCTCCGAGCAGGTCCGTCTCCACGTGTCGGAGGTTACCGTCCAGTTAACTAAAAAGATGCCCCGTAGCACATCGCAGTTGTGTGTGCTGTCCCATCCACAGGCACCCTTGCTGTCCACAGATTGATGGGTACGGACTGACGCGCGCCCCCGTGCCGGCCCAGGCTTTGCCGCGAGTCGACTCATCCGGCACACACGGCAACGGGAGAAGCGATGTTTGATACAACAGTGACGATTGTCGGAAACGCTCTGAATGCACCAGAGCTTCGGCGTACCAGTGGAACCAACACCCTCGTCGCCAGTTTCCGGGTGGCTTCCACCTCCCGTCGATACGACCGGGACAGCGGTCGTTGGGTGGACGGGCCGAGCCTGCGGGTGCGCGTGAACTGCTGGCGGCGGCTCGCCGAAGGCGTGACGCAGTCGGTGGTCACCGGCGATCCGCTGGTGGTGACCGGCCGGATGTTCACCCGGGACTGGGTCGGCGAAGACGGCCAGCACCGGGTGTCCTACGAACTGGAGGCGATCGCGGTGGGCCACGACCTGTCGCGCGGGTTCGCGAAGTTCAGCCGCCACCGCCCGGCCGGCCTGACCACCGCAGTGGAGGACGCCGAGTCCGACGCCCGGATCGCGGGCGAGCCGACCGTGCCGGCGGGCTCGCCGATCTCGGAGCCGGAGCGGCAGCGGGGCGACTTCGGCGACCCGCACCGGCCGGACGGCCCGACGCCGACCTTCGACCCGCCGCCGATGACCGATTCGTACGCCGATTTCGACCCGGCGGGCGCCGATTCGGAGGGTGCTCAGTCGGAGGGTGCTCAGTCGGAGGGTGCTCAGTCAGAGGGCGGGGATTCGGAGGGCGCCGAGCAGGTCGAGGAGGAGGCGGAACCGTCGGCTCGGCGGCGCGGCCGGTCCCGGGTACCGGTTCCGGCCTGACCGTCGACGCGCAACGGGGGCGGCCGAGATCGTCCACACGACGATCTCGGCCGGCGTCGGCTCGATCCGGCAGGGGTGCACGCCAGCGGACGAGCCGAGCCGTCCGTCGTTACGCTGCACGGGTGTCTGCGAAGATCGCCATCGCCATCGCCACCGGGGCCGGCCTGCTCGCCGGTGCTCTGCTCGATCGCGTGCTCGGCGACCCGCGACGGTGGCATCCGGTCGCCGGATACGGGCGGGCCGCCGGCGCTCTCGAACGGCGGATGTACGCGCCGACCACGGCAGCAGGGGCGCGGTACGTGGCGGTCGCCGCGGGCGTGCCCACCGCCGTAGCGCTGGCCGCCAGCGTCGCCACCCGGCGCCAGCCGGTGGCCCGGGCGGCACTCGTGGCCGCTACGACCTGGACCGTGCTCGGATCGACGTCGCTGCGACGGGAGGGGACGACGATGGCAAGGGCACTCGCCGGCGGTGACCTCGAGGCCGCCCGCCAGCGCCTGCCGCACCTGTGCGGGCGCGACCCCGCCGCGCTGGACGCTTCCGAGTTGGCCCGGGCCACGGTCGAGTCGGTCGCGGAGAACACGTCCGACGCGGCCGTCGGGGCTCTCTTCTGGGGTGCCGTCGCCGGGCTGCCGGGGCTCGTCGGATACCGCGCCGTCAACACCCTCGACGCGATGGTGGGGCACCGGTCGGCCCGGTACGCCCGGTTCGGGACCGCGGCGGCCCGCCTCGACGACGCCGCCAACCTCGTGCCCGCCCGCATCACGGCGGCGCTCACCGTGGTCGCGGCCCCGATGGTCGGCGGCAGCCCGTCGCGGGCACTGTGGACCTGGGTACGTGACGGGCTACGGCATCCGAGCCCCAACTCCGGGCAGTGTGAGGCGGCGATGGCCGGGGCGCTGGGCGTACGGCTGGGTGGCCGCAACGTCTACGCCGGTCGGGTCGAGGAGCGGCCGGTGCTCGGCAGGCGGGGCGGCGCTGCGGGCGCCGGGGACATCCACCGGGCGGTGCGGTTGTCCGGACTGGTGACCGCCGCCGCCACTGGCCTCGCCGTCATCACGGCCGCCCGCAGGGGAAACCGGAAAACGCGGGGAACGCGGGGAACGCGGTGAGCGGGGGGCTGCTCGTCGCCGGTACGACCTCGGACGCGGGCAAGAGCATGCTGACCGCCGGTATCTGCCGGTGGTTGGTGCGGCGCGGGGTCAAGGTCGCACCGTTCAAGGCGCAGAACATGTCCAACAACTCCGCCGTCGTGGTCGACGAGGCGGGCCGGGGCGGTGAGATCGGCCGGGCCCAGGCGATGCAGGCTGCCGCGTGCCGGATCGCCCCCAGCGTGCGGTTCAATCCGGTACTGCTCAAGCCCGGCTCCGACCGCAGCAGCCAGGTCGTCCTGCTCGGTCGGCCGGTCGGCCAGGTCGACGCGGTCAACTACCGCACGATGCGCGATCAGTTGAGGCAGACCGTGCTCGACACCTTGAGCGAACTGCGCGCCGAGCATGACGTGGTGGTGTGCGAAGGCGCCGGCAGTCCGACGGAGATCAACCTGCGGGCCGGCGACTTCGTCAACATGGGCCTCGCGCGGGCCGCTGGCCTGCCGACGATCGTGGTCGGCGACATCGACCGGGGCGGCGTGTTCGCGGCGCTGTACGGCACGCTCGCCCTGCTCTCCGCCGAAGACCAGGCGCTGCTGGCGGGCTTCGTGGTCAACAAGTTCCGCGGCGATCCCGCGCTGCTGAAACCGGGCCTCGACGACCTGCACCGGCTGACCGGTCGCCCGGTCCACGGGGTGCTCCCGTGGAAGAGCGACCTGTGGCTGGACGGCGAGGACTCCCTCGCGTACGGGCGGGTGCTCGGTCGCCCGACCCAGCCGTTGGGCGGCGAGTGGCTGAAGGTGGCCGTGGTCCGGCTGCCCCGCATCTCCAACGCCACCGACGCGGAGGCGCTCGCGGCCGAGCCCGGCGTACGGGTCCGCATCACCACCGAGCCGGCCGAACTGGCAGACGCCGACCTGGTCGTCCTGCCCGGCAGTAAATCCACTGTGGACGACCTGACGTGGCTGCGGGAAACCGGCCTCGCCGACGCCGTCGTCGCCCACGCAAAAGCCGGCAAGCCGCTGCTGGGCATCTGCGGGGGCTATCAGATGCTCGCCGAACGCATCCACGACGACGTCGAGAGCCGGCGGGGCACCGTCGCGGGACTCGGGCTGCTGCCGATCGAGGTCGCGTTCGCCAGCGAGAAGACGCTCGCCCGTCCCGACGGCACCGGCTTCGGGGTCGGCGTGCGTGGATACGAGATCCACCACGGGTACGTGTCGAGCGGCGAGGTCACCCCGCTGATCCGGTACGCCGACGGCACCGGCGAAGGCGCCCGCAGCGGCAACGTCTTCGGTACGCACTGGCACGGCGCCTTCGAATCCGACGACTTCCGCCGGGCGTTCCTGACGGAGGCGGCCGCGCTCGCCAGCCGCCACGGATTCAAGGTCGCGCCCGACACCGACTTCGCGGCGCTCCGCGAACGCGGGCTGGACATGCTGGGCGACCTGGTGGAGGAGCACCTCGACACCGATGCGCTGTGGCGCCTCATCGAAGGCGGCCCACCGACCGGCCTTCCCTTCGTCCCGCCCGGCGCCCCATGAGCGACGGCCACGTGAGGAGCGTCGAGCGCTTCGCCGACCTGGCCGCCGAGGTGCTCGCGACCCCGGCCCGCCTCGGACCGGTGCGACTCGTCGCCGTCGACGGGCAGTCCGGCGCCGGTAAGACCACCTTCGCCGGCCGGCTGGCCCACGCACTTCGCGACGCGGGTGCCGTGGTGGAGGAGATCCACACCGACGACCTGTTGGACGGCTGGGCCGACATGGTCACGTTCTGGCCCCGGTTCGACCACGACGTACTCCAGAAGCTGCGAAAGGGGCAACCCGGAAGCTACCGCCGCTACGACTGGCACGCGGCCCGGTTCGCCGAGCCGGTACCCGTACCCGTGCCGGACGTCCTCGTCGTCGAAGGCGTGACCAGCGCGCGGGCGGTGATCCGCGCGGAGCTGACGGTCTCGGTCTTCGTCACCGCGCCGCGCGAACTGCGCCTGGCGCGGGGACTGGAGCGCGACGGCGAAGAGCTGGAGCCGCACCTGCTGCGATGGTTCACGGACGAAGAGGTCCACTTCGCCGCCGACCGGACGGCCGACCACGCTGACCTGCTCGTGGAAGGCGCGCCCGACGTGCCGCTTGACCCGGGGCACCAGTATTTACGGCGGGCGCCCGCAGGAGGACGATCCGGGGAACAATAGACGCGGGAAGGACAACGCCATGAGCAGCGACGACGAGGCGACCGGCGCGCCTGTAGTACGCAGACGCGTGATCCTGACCGGCATCAACTCGCGCGCGTGGGAGCACCCGGCCGACCGGGGTGCCCTCGCCGCGCTACGCGAGCTGCGCGGCTTCGACGAGGTACTCAAGGCCCTGTCCGGCCTGTGGAACGAGCGGGCACTGCGACTGGAGTACCTCGGCAGTGCGATCCGGGTCGACCATCGGCAGTACCCGCGGGTCTACCGGCTGTTCGCCGAGGCGGCCGCGGCCCTCGACGTGACGGAGCTGCCCGAGCTGTACGTGCAGTACGACCGTTCGATCAACGGCATGTGCATCGGCATGTCGAAGCCGTTCATCGTGATCAACTCGGGATCGCTGGAGCTGCTCGACGACGAGGAGCTTCGTACCCTGCTCGGTCACGAGATCGGTCACCTGCTCAGTGGCCACGCCGTCTACCGGACGATGGCGATCATCCTGCACGACTGGGCCGCCCGGCTGGCCTGGCTGCCGGTCGGGTCGCTCGCGCTGCGCGCCATCTCGGCGGGGCTGCGCGAGTGGTGGCGCAAGGCGGAGCTCTCCGCCGACCGGGCCGGCCTGCTCGCCGGGCAGGACACCCACGCGTCGCTGCGCCTGGAGATGAAGCTCGCCGGCGGCGGCGACCTGTCCGAAGTGGACGTCACTGCGTTCCTGGAGCAGGCCGCCGAGTACGACCGGGCTGGCGACCTACGGGACAGCATGATCAAGGTCGGTATGGTGCTCGACCGCACCCATCCGTTGCCGGTCGCCCGGGCGGCGGCGCTGCGCGGCTGGATCGACTCGGGGGAGTACCAGCGGATTCTGGCCGGCGAGTACCTGCGCCGCGACGACCCCCGCGCCTCGTCGGTACGCGAAGACGTGAAGGCGGCCGCGGACTCCTACCGCGAGACGTTCGCCCGATCCCAGGACCCGCTGGTGTCGCTGCTCCGCCGCCTCGGCGACGGGGCCGGCGACTGGGTCGGCAGCGGCGCCGGAAGGGTCCGCGACTGGATGGCCAGCGGGGGCCGACCGCGCGCCAACGGTACGCAGTCGCCGCGGACGGACGACCCGTGGTCGGCGGCGACGGACCAGAGCGACGAACCCGGCGGCGACCGTGGCGATCAACGCTGACCTGGGCCAACCGGCCGTGCGGGCCAGGTAAGGCGCAACATACGATCGCGGTCATGAACGAGACCGAGCTGCGCGCCGCGATCGACCGTGAACTGCCCGGAGTCCGGGCGGATCTGGAACAGCTGGTCCGGATACCGGGCATCGCGTTCGAGGGCTTCGACCACAGCCAGGTCGAGCGCTCCGCCGAGGCGGTCGCCGAACTGCTGCGCGGCGCCGGACTGCCCGATGTCCGGATCGTGCGCGCCGGAGGCCAGCCGGCCGTCATCGGCCGCAAGCCGGCCCCGCCCGGCGCGCCGACCGTGCTCCTCTACGCCCACCACGACGTCCAGCCCGTCGGTGACCTCAGCCAGTGGCAGAGCGACCCGTTCGAGCCGGTGGAGCGGGGCGGCCGGCTGTACGCGCGCGGCGCCGCCGACGACAAGGCCGGTGTCATGGCGCACGTCGCCGCGCTGCGGGCGTTCGGCGACGCGCTGCCCGTCGGGGTGGTCGTCTTCGTCGAGGGCGAGGAGGAGTACGGCTCCGAATCCCTCGACGCGTTGCTTCGCGAGTACCGCGACGACCTGGCCTCCGACGTCATCGTGATCGCCGACTCCGCCAACTGGGACATCGGCCAGCCCGCGTTCACCACCGGGCTGCGCGGCATCGTCAACGCGTTCGTCGAGGTACGCACGCTCGACCACGCCATCCACAGTGGCATGTTCGGCGGGCCCGTACCCGACGCCCTGACGACGCTGTGCCGGCTGCTCGCCACGCTGCACGACGAGCACGGTGACGTCGCGGTCGACGGGCTCGTCCGCGGGTCCGCGGCCCCGCTGGACTATCCGGAGGACCGGTTCCGCCAGGAGGCCGGCGTCCTCGACGGGGTCGAACTGATCGGCACCGGCCGCCTGGTCGAGCGGGTGTGGACCAAGCCCTCGATCTCGGTACTCGGCATCGACGCGCCACCCACCGCGGAGGCGCCAAACGCATTGGTACCCGCCGCAAAGGCCAAGCTGAACGTACGTATCGCCCCCGGCGACAACTGGAAGTCGGCCTACGAGGCGCTCTCCGCGCACCTGGAGCGCAACGCGCCGTGGGGCGCCAAGGTGACCGTGACCCTGGAGCAGGGCGGCGAGCCGTGCGTCATCGACACCTCCGGGCCGGCCTACGACGCGGCCCGCGCGGCGTTCGCGACGGCGTGGAATGGCGTCGCGCCCGTCGAGATGGGGATTGGCGGGTCGATCCCGTTCATCGCGACGTTCCAGGAACTGTTCCCCGGCGCGGAGGTCCTGGTCACCGGCGTCGAGGACCCCGACTCGCGGGCACACGGGCCCAACGAGAGCCTGCACCTGGGCGAGTTCGCGCGCGTCTGCCTGGCGGAAGCGCTGTTGCTGCACAACCTCGGACGGCGCTAGATCAACACAACTTCCCGGACGTTGTGTGGATCTTGACTGTCAGGCGCGCGGCGGAAGCTTCACCACGCTGACGAAGAAGTCGTCGATCTGGCGGACGACCTCGATGAAGCGGTCGAAGTCGACCGGCTTGGTCACGTACGCGTTCGCATGTAGCTGGTAGCTGCGGACGATGTCCTCGTCGGCCTGCGAGGTGGTCAACACCACCACCGGGATCTGGCGCAGGTCCGGATCGTTCTTGATCTCGGCGAGCACCTCCCGACCGTCGCGCCGGGGCAGGTTGAGGTCGAGCAGCACCAGATCCGGGCGCGGCGCGTCGGCATACCGGCCCTCCCGGCGCAGGTACGCGATGGCCTCGGCGCCGTCGTTGACCACGGCCAGGTGGTTGCGGACCTTGTGCTCCTCGAACGCCTCCTGCGTCATGAGGACGTCGCCCGGATCGTCCTCCACGAGCAGCACCTCGATGGGCGCGGGTGTGGGGGCGTACAAGGCGTCGGTCATGAAGCGGTCTCCTCGGTGCGGAAGGTCTCGGCGGCCGCCGGGACCAACTCCGGCTGGCCGGCCGTGGCCGGTGACGTGGGTTCGGTTGGGGTTGACGGCGCAGCCTCGGCGGCGGGTGCGGTTGCCTCGGCGGGTGCGGTCGCCTCGGTGGCGGGTGCGGTCGCGGTGGTGGTCGCCGGCAGGGCGATTCGGATCACGGCGCCCTCCCGGGCCTCCGTGTCCAGCCAGATGCGACCGCCGTGGTACTCGATGATCTTCTTCGCGATCGCCAGCCCGATCCCGGTGCCCGGGTATTCGTTCTTGGGGTGCAGCCGCTGGAAGATGACGAAGACCTTATCGCCGTACTCCGGCTCGATGCCGATGCCGTTGTCGGAACAGGAGATGCGCCACTCGTCGCCGACCCGCTCGGCCTCGATGTGTACCCGCGGTGGCCGCTCGGGGTGGCGGAACTTCAACGAGTTGCTGATCAGGTTGGTGAACAGCGCCGACAGCAGCGGCTCCTCGCCGCGCACGGTCGGCAGCCCGGACCAGGTGATCGCGCCGTCGACCTGCTCGCTTCGCCAGCCGAGCTGGGTGGCTGCGTCGGCGACGACCCGATCCAGGTCGATGTCGGTGAATCCGGTGGTGATCCGCCCGATGCGGGAGAACGCGAGCAAATCGTTGATCAGCCGTTGCATGCGCTGCGCGCCGTCCACCGCGAACGCGATGTACTGGTCGGCCCGCTCGTCGATCTGACCGGCGTACCGGCGCTGCAGCAGTTGGCAGAAGCTCGCCACCTTGCGCAGCGGCTCCTGTAAGTCGTGCGAGGCCACGTACGCGAACTGCTCGAGGTCCCGGTTGGACCTGGTCAGCTCCTCGGCCTGCTGTTCGAGTAGCTGGTTGGCCTCCTCGAGTTGCAACTGGGCCTGGCGTACCGTGCCGAGGTCGGCGACGATCTGCTGGCGCATGGCGTTGATGTCGCGGGCCAGCCGCGTAAGCTCCGGCGGCCCACCGCTTGCGATCTCCCGTTCGTACTCGCCGCGGGCCACCCGGCGCACCTCACCGGCGAGGGTGACGACGGGGCGGGTGACGAGCTGACGCAGCAGCACGGCGAGGGCCGCGCCGGCGACGATCACTACGATGCCGGCCAGTACGAGCAGCGCCACAACCGTGCGCTGGGTGCCGCTGATCCGGTCGGCGGCGGCGGCCCTGAGCGCGCTGGTCCGGTCCCGCAACGCGCCGACCGATGCCCGGATCTGGTCGAATCGCGTCCTGGCCCGCTCGGACAGGATCGACTGCGCGTCACCGCTGCTGACCGCCCGGGCGGCGGCGATGGCCGGCTCGGCGATCTCGGCCCGCCACGCCGCGGACTGGGTGTCGATGGTGGACAGTAGCGCGAGTACGGCCCTGTCCCGGGTCATCCCGCGCATCTCCGCGATCAGGCGCTGTTCTTCGGCTATCCCAGCGCGGTAGGGGGCGAGGAAGTCGTCGGAGCGGGTCTGGGCGAATCCGCGTACCCGGGACTCCTGATCAACCAGGACGGTGAGCAGCTGCTCGGAGTCGGTCCGGAGCGGGCCGACGTGGTCAAGCAGGTCGTTTACCTGCGACCGGCCGGTCTGCGCCGTGCTGGCCGCAGCCGCCGCGAGACCGCCGAGTACGAGCGCCACGAGCGCGCAGAGCGCCGTGATCCGCCGGCCCAGCGTCCACCTCACCATGTCGCACCGGCCGTATTGAGCAGCAGTATCGCCACGTCGTCGGCCAGCGGCTCGCCGTTTCGCAGCTCGGCCTGGCCAACCAGCCACCGCGGTAGTTCGTGCGGGGTCGCTACGATGTCGCGGTATCCCGTGAGCATCTCGCACAACCCGTCGATGCCGAGCCGGTCGGGGGCGCTGCCGCCCAACCCTTCGATCAGGCCGTCGGTGTAGGTCAGTAGCCCCCAGTCGGAGCCGGGGAGGTCGACGTCGACGGCGGGGCACGACACGCCGGGCAGGACTCCGAGCACCAGACCCGGGTCCACCTGGCACGGTATGGCGTGCCCGCCGGTGAGTAGTACCGGCGGTGGGTGCCCGGCGAGGCGGATGGTGGCGCGAGCGGCGGGTACGTCGACGCTGACCATCGCCACCGTCGCGAAGAGCTCGTCGGACCGGCGCTCGCTGACGAGTACCTGCTCGAGCGCCGGAAGCACGGCGTCGTCCGGCACGCGGGCGAGCACCAGCGCTCGCCACGCCACCCGCAGCGTGACGCCGAGCGCGGCCTCCTCCACCCCGTGGCCGCACACGTCGCCCACGAGTAGCTGCAGCCGTCCGGGGCTGACCTCGACCACGTCATAGAAGTCGCCGCCGAGCAGAGCCCGGTGGCGGCCCGGCCGGTAGAAGGACACCAGCCCCGCGGTCTTGGCGTCGAGGAGCGGCTGGGGGAGCAGGCCCCGCTCCAGGCGCGCCGACTCGGCCTCGCGCAGCTCGGCCTCGCGCAGCCGCCGGGCGTTCTCGTCGGCCCGTTTACGCTCGACCGCGTAACGGAGCGCGCGGGTCAGCAGTACACCGTCGACCTGGCCCTTGATCAGGTAGTCCTGGGCGCCTTCGCCGACGGCGGCGACGCCGAGGTGCTCATCCTCAAGACCTGTGAGTACGCACACCGCCACGCCCGCGGCCTCGCTGAGCAGCTCACGCAGGCAGCTCAGCCCGCTCGCGTCGGGAAGGCCCAGGTCGAGCAGCACGCAGTCGACGGACCGTAGCCGCGGGCGGGCCCGGGCCATGCTGGTGGCGACCTCCAGGTCGACCGGCGCCCGCGCCTCGATCAGCAGTTCCTGCACCAGGAACGCGTCGCCGGGGTCGTCCTCGACCAGGAGGACCCGCAGTCGGTTCGCCGGCGTGGCCGGCGCCGGCTGCGCGAGCCGGTCCAGGTGCGACAGCTCGGGGCTGGGGGAAGTGGTCGTATCGGGGACGGTCACGCGGCCAGGCTCCACCGTTCAGTGGGGGACCACCTGTCTATACGGTCGACTCCGGCGCGCATGCAGGGATCCTCTCCCAGGTCGACCGGTATCGACAAGCCGGACGCACGTACCGGTGAGTTTCGCGACCGGGCGGAAGCGCTGACCACGTCATATCCAGCGTTGACCACGTCATATCCAGCGTTGACCACGCCAAGTACAGCGTCGACCACGTCAAATACGAAACGCCCCGGCGGTCATCTGACCGCCGGGGCGTTT
>JAOPWA010000201.1 GCA_025965915.1 Dactylosporangium sp.
GTCGCTGGGGGACTTCTCAAAGCGAACCAGTGGTTCACCGTACCGTGAGCGAACGACAGCTGCGCCGGCTTGCGCTGCAGCAATGGCCAAGTCCCGGTCGGTGAGAGCCACGCCTGGAGAATAAGCGGCCGCAGGCTGCCAGCACGCGGTGGGCGTCCCCACGTTCGGGCCAACACACTCTTCTGTCGAAAGTAGTGCGGCCGGCCGGGTGAGTTCCGCGGAATCCGCGCCGCCCGCCGGCATCGACGTCTTCGACGGTCGGCCACGGCTTCCCGGTGGTCTTGGCGATCACCATGCACTTGGCGCCGATCCTGAAACCGACAACCGATCTCGAAACGTGGTCTTCGGGCGGTGGGACGTCGATCCGCGACATCCCACCGCCTCTTCTAGTCCATCACCACTCCGCGTGTCGTGCCTGTTCGTTGGCGGTTGTGCCTTGAGGCGCGGCTGGTGTCAGCATGGCGGAGGCGAGGAGTGCCAGTTTGTCGGCGTTGTCAGTGCCGGGGTCGGGGTGGTAGATGACGAGCATCTGGCCTGCCGCGCCGCTGATGCCTAGCTTCTCGCGGTTCAGCCGGAGCTCGCCCACCTGCGGGTGGTCGATGCGCATGGGCGCACCTTCCCGGGCCCGCACGTCGTGGCGGGCCCACAGCTGGCGGAAGCGAGGGCTGGCAAGGGAGAGCTCGCCGACGAGCTCGATGAAGCGGGGATCGTCGGTGTCAGTGCCGACGGACTCGCGGAAGCCGGCGACCAGAAGCTCGGTGGCGCCATCCCAGTCCGGGTAGAAGGCCCGCTCGGCGGGGTCGAGGAACACGTCCCGTAGCCGGTTGGCTCCCGCCGCGAGGCGCGGCGAGAGTGCCGTGGCCAGTGCGTTGGCGGCGAGGATGTCGAAGTAGCGTCCCTCGACGAATGCGGGCAGCGGGAGCGTCGCCACGAGCTTGGCGATGCCGGGCGGGACGGTCTCCTTCCGGGGCCGCCGCCGTGGGCGTCGGGGCTTGTCGGCGCCGAGGCCTAGCAGGTATACCGTCGCGTCGTCGTCGAGCTGCAGCACACGGGCGAGGGACTCGAGGACCTGCACGGAGGGGTTGCGGTCGCGGCCTTGTTCCAGGCGCAGGTAGTAGTCGGCGCTGATGCCGGCGAGCATCGCGAGCTCCTCCCGGCGCAGGCCCGGCACGCGCCGTACCCCCAGAACGGGGATGCCCACCTGCTCGGGGGTGACAAGCTCGCGGCGGGCGCGGAGATAGTCGCCCAGCGGATTCGGCTCGTCGGTCATGCCTCCACCGTAATCCGCGACGGCGCGCACGTGCCTGGTCCTGTCACCCCCAGGATCGCGGGGGCTCTGGTTCGGGCTGGTTCTCCGGAGAAGCATTGTCAACGGCTCACCGAGCCGACAAGTCGCGAAAGGGACGCACATGACCATCACACTGATCACCGGGGCGAATAAGGGCATCGGCTATGAGACCGCCCGCCGACTGGTTGAGGCCGGGCACACCGTCTATCTCGGCGCCCGTAATATCGAGCGCGGACAGAAGGCCGCGACCGAGCTGGGCGCACGCTTCGTGCGGCTCGACGTCACCGACGATGCCTCCGTCGCCGCCGCCATGACGACGATCGGCGACGCCGAAGGGCGCCTGGACGTGCTGGTGAACAATGCCGCTATCGGGGACGGCCCCGGCGTTGACGGGATCAACGGGCCGAGCGGGCTCAATGTGTTCGACACCAATGTCATCGGTGTCATCCGTGTCACGCAGGCTGCGCTGCCGTTGCTGCGGAAGTCGGAGAACCCGGTCGTGGTGAACGTCTCGAGCAGCCTCGGCTCGTTCTGGGCCGTGACCAACCCCGAGCGCCATGAATCGCACAGCTCCTTCATCGTTTACGGGGCCAGCAAGGCGGCGGTGTCGATGCTGACCGTGCAATACGCGAAGGCGGTGCCGGAGATCAAGTTCAATGCGGTCGAGCCCGGGTACACCGCGACCGATTTCACCGCGAGCTTCGGCGGCGGGCGCCCCGTCGAGGAGAGCGCCAAGGTCGTCGTGCGCATGGCGACCATCGGACCCGACGGCCCCACCGGAACCTTCCAGGAGACCGCCGGCGAACTCGGCTGGTGAGCCCCACCCGGCGGGCGTACATCCACCGGTCGCGCTGTGAGAAATCTCTGCACCCGAGGGCACCTCGGCGTGGCAGCAGCACCACAACCATTCTGTGAAAGGAACAGTGACATGAACACTGCGGCCACCCTGGGTGGGTCGTTCACGACGGCGGAGGGCCTGACGCTGACCCGGATGGGGTACGGCGCGATGCAGCTGGCAGGTCCCGGCGTGTGGGGGCCGCCGGCGGACCGCGACGAGGCGATCCGGGTGCTGCGCGCCGCGGTCGAGGCGGGCGTGAACCACATCGACACCGCCGACTTCTACGGCCCGCACGTGACCAACGAGATCATCCGCGAGGCCCTGGCCCCCTACGACGGTCTCCACATCGTGACCAAGGTCGGATCGGTGCGCGACGAGAACGGCGGCTGGCCCCACGCCCGGTCTCCGAAGCAGCTGCGCGAGCAGGTCGAGTCCAACCTGCGCACCCTCGGCATCGACGCGCTCGACGTCGTGAACCTGCGCGTCGGCGGCGGCCCCGATGGGCATTCCCCCGTGCCGGGCTCGATCGCCGAGCCGTTCGGGGCACTGGCCGAGATGCGGCAGGAAGGCTTGATTAAGCACCTCGGTGTTAGCGTCGTGGACGACGAACAGGTGACCGAGGCGCAGTCGATCGCCCCGATCGTGACCGTGCAGAACTGGTACAACGTCGCCCACCGCGGCGACGAGTCCCTCATCGCCTCGCTCAACGAGCAAGGCGTCTCCTACACCGCGTTCTGGCCGCTGGGCGGGTTCAACCCGCTGCAGTCCGGCACCCTCGATGCCGTCGCGCAGCGCCTGGGCACCACCGCGACGGCCGTCGCGATCGCCTGGCTGCTGCACCGGTCACCCAACATCCTCGTCATCCCCGGCACCTCCAAGGTCGCCCACCTGCGGGAGAACCTCGCCGCCGCCGACCTCGCACTGCCCGAGGATGCTCTGGCCGAGCTGGATGGCATCTCCGCATGAACCCGACCACGGCCCGCATCGACCCGCGGCCCCGCGGTCGGGTTCATCGGCCTGGGAGATCAGAGGCTGCCGATGGCGACCGCGATCGCCGAGGCCGGGTTCGAGCTGCACGTGTGGTGTGGGCCGCCGGCCCGCGCCGCTGGACGCCCTCGCCGACACCCCGCACGTCCGCCACGACACGGTGTCGCTGCTGGCGGATGCCTGCGACATCGTCGAGCTGTGCGTGAGCACGGACGAGGACGTGCTGCGCATCGCCGCCGAGCTGCTGCCGTCGCTGCACCCTGGCGCCCGCTTCTGCCGCTGTCCGCGCGCACTGATCTGCAGCTGGTCGCGCGACTTTGCCGATGAGCGATCGTTCCGCTCACACGTCGTTGTCGAGGCGGGCGTGGAGGTGCATGTCGTGCCAGCCGTCGGTGTGGCGGGCCTCGCCGCGTTTCGTACCCTCTGCGGCGAAGCCGGCGTATTGCGCGACCCGGCAGGATGCGACGTTCGCCGTCGAGTGGCACAGCTCAACGCGGTGCAGCCGGAGCGTTTCGAAGGACCACGCAGTCATCGCGGACAGCGCTCGCGGGGCGATGCGACGACCGCGCGCGCCCGGCAGCACCCAGTACGACACCTCGGCCAGGCCCTCGACAAGGGCGACACGACGCAGGCTGATCTGCCCGGCGACGTCCCCCGCGTCGAGCACGGCCCACCCGGCGCCGGTCTCACTGCACCACCGGCCCGGCCAGGCAGCTATCCAGTCACCGGCCTCGTCGTCGGTCATCGATCGGCAGTGCCAGCGCTGAATGGCAGGATCGGCGTACGCCGCCACCACAGCCGGACGATCCGATCCCTGCCAGGGCCGACGCAGTACGCCGTTCGCGCGGATCTCGGGCTGCGGCAGCGCCGCCATCGAGCCGGGCGGCACTGCGGGTGTGGCAAGTGACGGCACGTGCTGACTGTAGGGCACGCCGCCGACGGCGCCCGAACCAAATCCGGTGAGCGGCGGCTCGCGGGCACAACAACCACCTGCGTGCCGGACAAACGAACGCGCCGTCCGGGACTGCACGTTCGTGCGCACCTGTCTGTGCACATTCAGCCGTACCCAGACACTCGAAGTCGAACGGAGTCTTCGCCGGCTGGTCATCCATGCGAGCAGGGAGTCACTATCCGAGCGATAGTTTGATCCCCATGACAACGCTCAGCAGCCTATGGTCCTTCGTTCTCGTCGTGGGACTGCTCACCGTGACTCCCGGGATGGATACCGCCCTCATCCTGCGCACCGCAGCCCTCGGGGCGCCCCGCCGTGCCTGGGGCGTCGTCCTCGGAATCCAAAGTGGAACTATGAGCTGGGGTGTGCTCACCTCAGTCGGTGTCACGGCGTTGTTGACGGCCTCACACCTGGCCTACGAAGCCCTGCGGTGGGCCGGCGCCTGCTACCTGATCTGGATGGGACTGAGCATGCTGTGGGCCGGCCGCCACCGTCGATCGCGCCAATCGATCCAGTCAGACGAAGAACCCGCCCCTGTCAGTAACGACTTCTTCCCCGGGTGGCGCCGCGGGGCGCTGACTAACCTGCTGAACCCGAAGATGGGCGCGTTCTACGTCGCGCTGCTTCCTCAGTTCATTCCCTCCGGCGCCCCAACCTTGGCCTTCGGCGTGCTTTTGGCATGCGTGCACATCATCCTGGGCACCGCCTGGTCGGCCTTGCTAGTCGTGCTGGCACGTCGGCTACGGGACTTGCTCCAGCGCCCCGCAGCTCGCCAACTGCTGGATCGAGTCACAGGGACCGTCATTGCCGGCTTCGGCATCCGACTCGCCACCAGCAACCACTAACGCCCGCCGACGCCCCTGGACGCAGCTGTACTAACGCTCGCTCATGCCGCTGTCCGCGCGTTCGCAGTGGTATGACTGCTGGACGATGCACTCGGCTGACTTGCTGTGCGTGCGATCACCTGCTGCGGCAGTTCCGCTGACGGTGGCGTCGAGATATCGCCGGTGCGCGTTCATCACGCCCGGCTGGTCCTAATGCGGCCCGCTGCCCGTATATCTTCGGATGCTGTGACTGCACCTGAGATCACCGTGGCCACCCCGGCAGACCGTGGACGGGTGATCGGCTCGCTGGTTGCCGCCTTCACCAACGATCCGGTGCTGCGGTACCTATTCCCTGACCGTGCCAGCTATCCACGGTACGCGGCCGCGTTCTTCGGTCACCTCTTCGACAAGCGGGTGCGTCAGGGAACGATCTGGACGATCGGGCACGGCGCATCGGTCGCGATGTGGGACGCCCCCGCAGCCGAGCACGGGCCGGCGGACGACACTCTGGCGGCCCAACTCCCCGCCGACGCGCTGGCCCGAGTCAACGCCTACGACGAGGCCGTGCACGCCGCACTGCCGACCACCCCGTTCTGGTACCTCGGCGTCTTGGGTACCCACCCCGACCACACCGGTCGCCGCTGGGGCCACGCCGTGATGGGTGCCGGACTGCGCCGCGCCGCCGCGGACGGCCTGCCTGCGATCCTGGAGACCAGCAACCCGACCAACGTTGAGGTGTACCGCCGCGCCGGCTGGGAGGTGGCGCTCGTCGTTCCGGCCGCGCCGTTGACCATCTGGATCATGAAACAGCCAGCTGGCTGACTGCGTGTGGAACGGTGGACCTGGTGGCAATCGATCGACTCGACAAACCGCTGCGGAGTCCACCGCCGGTGTTCTGCAAACTCCTAACGTCGACAACCGCGATCGGCGGAAGCGTCGAGGACGCAGTCGTCGGTTACCAGAACTCGAGCCCACGCGCGTGGGGTGCAATCTTCTGCCGCGAGTCGCGCGCAACAGCATCACGACTGGTGGCGGCAACGTGGGCACCGCCCGAGCCGACGGTGCACACACGATGGTTCCGCGATGCGACGAGGTTCACACGGTTTGATGATGGTATCGGGCATTTCTCAGTCACGGTCCAGCGTGGCGAGCACTTCGCCGAGCATCTCTATGGACCCCATTGTGATCGGGTCCACCACAAGTTGAAGGTGCGTGGCGCCGGCGCGCGCCATCGCCTTGAGGTGGCCGCCGATGTCAGCGGGCGATCCCTGGACCGGCCTGACCGGACGGTTGTATGCATCGCCCATGAGCCGCCCGGTTCCACCGGGCAGGCTGACCAGCACGGCGGCGGTGGCGGCGACCTCACCCGGCCTGCGCCCGGCCTGTGCGGCCGCCTCGTCGACGCGGTCGCGGACGGCGGCGAATCCGTCGGGGGTGTTGCCGTAGTCGCTCCACCAGACATTCCACGCGTCGACATGGGGCAGCCCGAT
>JAOPWA010000203.1 GCA_025965915.1 Dactylosporangium sp.
CCGTACGCGGTGTCGAGCACCGTGTACGCCGCGACGTTGTGCTCGGCGGCGGCCTTCATGGCGGCCGCGTACCCGCCGTCCTCGACGAAGTGTTCGACCACCCGCCCGGCGACAGCGGAGCGGTTGACGTGCACGTCGAGCACGGACAGGAAGACGGAGATCCGCAGGAACTCGCCGTCGCCGAAGCGCTCGTCGCGTAGCCGTTCCACCCCGAGGACCTTGCCGTCACTGGCGGCCACGACCGCCTTCGGGTCATCCGGGCTGTCCCGCTGCGGGTCGCGGAAGAACGCGGCGACCGGCGCCGCGGCCAGAGCCGGCACCAGCCACAGCTTGGACTTGGGTCGGGCGGCCTTGGCCAGCGCCGCCAGGCCGAGCGCGATGCCGGCCGCCGCGATGCCGTTGGAGTCGATGTTCATGCCCCGCGTAACCGCCACGCTGGAGGGTCGGTACGCCGGGCGCATCCGTTCGACCACCGCCTGGTCAGCGGCGCTGTAGCGCAACCGGTGCACCCTTACCGGTGGCACGTTGCGCAGCACCAGGTCGCTGCCGACGCCGTACAGCGCTGCCTGCCGCTCGATCTCGTCGGCCGCTCCGCTTGGCAGCGTCGTCGCCGGCACGACCAGGGACAGGACGCCACCGGAGTTCATGTTCTTGATCAGCTCGTCGAGGCGCGACCGGGTCTCCTCGGCGGTGCCGGACAGTGGCTCGGCCAGCACCACGACATCGGCCGGGTCGACCTCGCCGAGGGACTCCGCCACGTGTACCCGGTCCTCCACCCACCGGCCCTGGCCGGCGAGGTGGGTGCGGAGCGTGGCGGCCGCCGCCTGGTCGGCCGCCACCACCGTGAGCTTGTCGTCCGGCAGCAGCGCGTCGATCGCGGCCGCGAGAGCCGCCGAGCCGGCGTCGGCGCCGACCAGCAGCCCTGTCTTGGGGCCGCCGTGGCGGGCCAGTTCGGCGGCGAGCACCCGGGCAGCGCGCGGCCCGATCTGGACCGGGCGCCGTGACCCGCCGGACACGGGAAGTGCTGGGAACTGCGTCAAGGTTGGCTCCTGAAGTGTTACCGACCGATCCGCACCCGCCAGGGGTGCGGATCGGTGCGTGGTCTCGCGGCCAGCATATTCGCCCGAACGGCTGAGTGCCGGGTAGCGGCCGCTCAGCTCAGGGGACCCGGCCCGTCCTCGTCGTAGGTCGCGTCGTTGTTCGCACGCGCGCGGCGACCGGCGTCCGAGCGCAGCACTCCGAACAGGCCGAGCGCCCCGAAGGCGATCAGAGCGGCGGCGACAAGCCAGCCGAGCTGCGGTAGACCAATATCGAGGGTGCGGCCGAAGAACCACCAGCCGACCGCTACCAGGAAAACAAGGCCAAACGTGAGCGACAGCCCGTCGGTGCGGTGCGCTTTCATCGGTGTACCTCCAGCTTGCCGAGATTGACGGTCGCGGTCAGCAGCAGGCGGCCGCCGCCCGGACCGTCCGTGCCGTTGTCACGCACCTGGCGCGGGTCATTGCCCAGACCGTCCCAGTGCTGTCCCAGAACGTCGGCGCTACCGCTGTCGACGGTGGCCGACATGTCCACGTCGACGTTGGGGGGCAGGATGACGACCAGGTTGCCGACGTCCACGGAGACGTTCACAGAGACCGGGTCGTTGGGGAAGGTGATCTTGGAGAGGTCGAGCGTCCCGTTACCCACGTTGACGGTGTAGTTGTTGTCGAGCACGGCCGCGCTCGCCGGCGTCCACGTCACGTTGCTGTGCGCCCCGGAGCGATCGAAGTTCCAGGGCGCACCCCTCCACGAACGGACGTTCCCGACGCTCGAGGCGATGATGAGGATCACCGTCAGCACCAGGCCAGGGAAGATCAGCCAGCGTGCCCGGCCCAGCCAGGCGCCGGCGACGAGACCGAGACCGATGACGCCCAGCGCGGTGGCGAGGTAGGCGGTGCCGGGGATCGACGCGTCGACCAGGTCGACGGCCGCCAGCGCGCCGAGTGCGAGGCAGACCAGCGAGATGACCAGCCGGCCCAGCCGCGACCGCTCCCGCGGCGGCTTCGGCGGCGGCGGGGGCGTCTGGACCAACCCCGGGTACTGAGGGGGAAGCGGCGGAGCGTAACCCAGCGACTGGGCGTACGGGCTGCTGCTGGCGTACGGGCCGTGCGGAGCGAACGGGGGCCGGTACCCGGCCGGCGCCTCGCCGGTGCCCGGTTCGGTGGCGGTGTGGGCCATCGGCGGGACGGTGCTCTGCGCTGCCGGGAACGCCATCGTCGCACCCGGTAGCGGAGGCGGCGGCGGTGGCGCGAACGGCGCGCCGGTCGTCGGCATCTGCGGCGGTACCGGGCCGTCGGGCTGCGGTGGCGTGCTCGCCGGACGCCCGAACGCGGCGCCGCCGCGTGACACCAGCAGCGCAGCACCGAGGATGACCGCCGCGCCGAGCAGGGAGCTGCGGATGTTACCCGAGAACGCCACGGCGAGCATGATCACGGCGACCACGGCGAGGCCGACCGCCAGCGGGGCCGAGGTGCTGGACCGGCCCCGGCCGATCAGGGCCTCCGCCGCGGAGGCGGTGTCGCCCTCGGAGGGGATGAGCAGCCAGCCGAGCAGGTAGACGAGCAGGCCCACGCCGCCGAAGAGCGTCAGCACGCCCAGCAGGACCCGCCACAGCACCGGGTCGGTGTTCGTCGCGCGGCCGATCGCGGCGGCCACCCCGGCGAACCAGCGACCCTGATGCGGACGGATCAGTCCGTACTTCGTGGCGAACGCCCCGCCGGTGGGCTGCGGTGGCGGGAAGAAGCTGCCTGACGGCGGTGGGAACCCGCCGGGCGGGGGCGGCGGGAACTCTCCGGGCGGGGGCGGCGGGAAGCCGCCGGGCGGCGGGGGTGGGAAGCCGCCCGACGGGGGTGTCTCGGGCCGGACCTCGTCGGGTTCGGACCCGCCGGGGCCGGCCTCATCGCGCAGCGGCTTCGTATCGTCGAGCAGCGGCGCCGTCTCGTCCCGTGGCGGCTGCGCCTCGGCGTGTGGCGGCAGCGGCTGTGTCTCGTCACGGCTCGGATCGACGGGCCCGTTCTCGGCACGCTTCTCGGTCATGTCACGATCGTGCCGCCCGAAACTGCTGAGCTACCTCAGGAATCGACCCTGACCCAACCCTGAGTTCCAAAGCTACGGGACGGATCCGGTGGTCAGAGCAGGTCGCGGCGTGTGACGATCGGAGCGCCCCTACCACGTGTTTTGCGAGGATGCCGCCGATGACCGCGCCCAGCCCGGCCCGCCGCCTGTACCGGGTGACCGACGCCCGGGTCGCGGGCGGTGTCGCCGCGGGCATCGCCGCCCATCTCAACGCGTCCGTGACCCTGGTCCGCGTCGCGTTCGTCGTCCTCGCCAGCTTCAACGGCCTCGGTGCCCTGCTGTACGCGGCATTCTGGGCGGTACTGCCGGTCGCGCCCGGTCAACGCAGCAGCAGCCGTAATCGCCGCCAGTTGGTGCCGTTCGTCGCACTCGGGGCGGGCATTCTGCTCGTACAGGTGCTGTCGGGCATGGGTGGCGTGAAATCGGTGATCGGCTGGCTGGTCGCGATCGTGGCGGTCGGCGTGGGCATCATCTGGCGGCAGTCGGACCCGAAGCGGCGGGAGCGCTGGACCGCGGCCGTCCCGCAGGCCCCCTGGCTGGGGGTCGTCCTCGAAGAAGGCGACCGTCGCGGCCTCATGTTGCGGCTCATCGGCGGCGGAGCGCTGGTGGTCGCCGGCATCATCGGCACCGTCGCCGTGGTCTCCGGCGCGGACATCTCGGCGCTGGTCAACGGCCTGCTGTTCGCCGGCCTCGCGCTGGCCGGTGCCGGCCTGGCGTTGGCGCCGCTGCTGTGGCGGGTCTTCGGCCAGTTGCGGACCGAGCGGGAGGCCCGCATCCGCGAGCAGGAGCGCGCCGAGGTCGCCGCGATGATCCACGACCAGGTGCTGCACACGCTCGCCCTGATCCAGCGCAGCGCCGGTGACGCCAAGAGCGTACTGCGGCTGGCCCGGGCGCAGGAGCGCACGCTGCGGGGCTGGCTGTACAAGTCGACCGCCTCGCCGACGGAGCGCTTCAGCGCCGCCCTCGAGGAGACCGCCGCCGAGGTCGAGGACACGTACGCGGTCGCGGTCGAGGTGGTCATCGTCGGCGACCGGGACGTCGACGACCGGGTACGCGCGCTAGTGGCCGCGGCCCGCGAGGCGCTCGTGAACGCCGGCAAGCACGCCAAAGTGTCCTCGGTGTCGTTGTACGCCGAGGTGGAGCCCGAGCAGGCCAGCGTGTTCGTCCGTGATCGAGGTGTCGGCTTCGACCCGGCAGGCGTCGACGACGACCGGCACGGCGTACGCGGGTCGATCCTCGGGCGGATGAAGCGTCACGGCGGCCGGGCCGAGATCCGCAGTGAGCCGGGAAGCGGCACCGAGGTACGCCTGTTCATGCCGACTCCTGGGTGGAGCCCGGCCGAGGAGAAGGAAAAAGTTCATGAGTGAGCAGGGTCGCCTGA
>JAOPWA010000212.1 GCA_025965915.1 Dactylosporangium sp.
GGTGGCGGAAGCTCTCAGGGTTCACCGAAAAATCGAGTGAGCGTTACATCTGAGAAACGCGTTGTGCTTCTTCGGTAACCGTGAGCATGCAAGATAGGAAGCAATCCAGACACGGCTCCGACCAGTACGAGGGAATGGGACCTCCCGTCGTGCCGGTGAATTGTGTCTGAAGGCGACCACCGGCGACAAAAGGGGACGCGGCGTGGACAATCAGATGACCAGTCTCGGCGATCTCAAAAACTCCCGTCCGCTGCGCGTACTGATGCTTTCCTGGGAATTCCCGCCGGTCGTCGTCGGCGGGCTCGGGCGGCACGTACACCAACTGTCCACCGCCCTCGTCGCGGCCGGGCACGAGGTCACGGTCGTCACCCGGCACGCGCCGGGTGCGCCTCTGGACGAGTACGTGGACGGCGTCCGGGTGGTACGCGCCCCCGAGGACCCGCCGCTGTTCCCGCTGTCGACGCCGTCGCTGCTGGCCTGGACGATGGCGTTCAACCACGCCCTGACCCGGGCCGCGCTGCGGGCCGTCGGGAACGGCGAGTACGACGTGATCCACGCCCACGACTGGCTGGTCACGCACACCGCGGTGACCTTGAAGGAGCACTTCAAGCGGCCACTGGTCGCCACGATCCACGCCACTGAGGCGGGCCGCCACCAGGGCTGGCTTCCCGACGAGATGAACAAGTGCATCCACTCCGTCGAGTACTGGCTGGGCCAGGAGGCCAACCGGGTGCTGGTCTGTTCCGGATACATGCGCTGGGAGGTCGGCCGCCTGCTCGAACTGCCGGCCGGCAAGGTCGAGGTCGTGCCCAACGGCGTCAACGCCTCCGCGTGGCGGGCAGGGCCGCGGGCGGTCGCCGCCGCGCGGTCGCGTTACGCCGGCGAGGGCCCGGTACTCGGGTTCGCGGGGCGTCTGGTGTACGAGAAGGGCGTGCAGGACCTGATCGGGGCCCTGCCCCGACTGCGCTCCCAGCACCCGGGCCTGCGGTTGGTCATCTCCGGCGACGGTCCCCACAAACGGGAACTCCAGGACGAGGTACGCGGGCGCCGGCTACAGCGTGCCGTCAGCTTCACCGGCTTCCTGGACGAGAGTGAACTGCCGGCGGTACTCGCGGCCATGGACACCGTCGTCGTACCGAGCATCTACGAACCGTTCGGCATGGTGGCCCTCGAAGCCGCGGCCGCGGGGGCGCCGCTCGCAGTCGCCGCGACCGGCGGGCTGACCGAGATCGTCGAGCCCGGGGTGACCGGCGTGACGTTCCCGGCCAAAGATCCAGAGCGCCTCACCGACGCCGTCAGCAGCCTGCTCTCCGACGCGTCGTTCGCGGGCAAGGTCGCCCAGGACGCGCGGGCCATGGTCGCCGAACGGTACGGCTGGGCAACCGTGGCCCGTCGCACGGTCGAGGCGTACGGGAGCGCGATCCGCCAGGCGCCGGGGATCGATACGAAACAGGCGCCGGGGTTCGACACGAAGCAGTCGCCGGGGTTCGACATAAAAGAGGCCGCGGCGTCGATGCTGACCGGCGTCGTACGTCCGCGCATCGTCGTCCCCGAGGGCAACCTGCTGGCGCTCTGACACGTCGATAGTGGCGTGCCCGCTCCGCCCGGGGCGCGCTACACTCGCGACCATGACCCGGCAATTCCGGCTTCTTAGCGGGCCGTGCTGATCACCGGACGGTGAACAGCACGGCGACCCCTCCTGTGCGAGGGGTTTTTTCATGTCCTGGAATGCTGCGTCGAAGGGTTGCTGCATTCCCGCAAGACTTCCCGCGAGAAACCGGCCGACGAAGGTGGCGAAGACGAGATGAGCGAGGTAGCCGACCCGACGGCGGTGCACGCGGCGGACAGTGCCGGTGACGCGCCGCCGTACCGGTACACCGCCGCGATGGCGAACGAGATCGAAGCTCGCTGGCAGGACTACTGGGCGGAGAGCGGCACGTTCCACGCCCCCAACCCGACCGGCCCGCTCGCCGACCCCGGCCACCCCCGCTCCGGCGCCGAGAAGCTGTACGTGATGGACATGTTCCCGTACCCGTCGGGGTCGGGGCTGCACGTCGGTCACCCGCTGGGCTACATCGGCACCGACTCCTACACCCGCTACAAGCGGATGGTCGGGTACAACGTGCTGCACCCGATGGGTTTCGACGCCTTCGGCCTGCCGGCCGAGCAGTACGCGGTGCAGACCGGCACCCACCCGCGTACCACGACCGAGGCCAACGTCGAGCGGTACCGCTCGCAACTGCGCCGGCTGGGTCTGGCCTACGACGACCGGCGCAGTGTGGCGACCACCGATCCCGAGTTCTACCGCTGGACGCAGTGGATCTTCCTGCAGATCTTCAACTCGTGGTACGACCCGCAAGCGCGCAAGGCACGCCCGATCGCGGAGCTGATCGCGTCCTTCGAGGCCGGCGAGCGCCAGACGCCCGACGGCCGGCCGTGGGCGCGGCTGACCGAGGTGGAGCGCCGCCAGGTGATCGACGATCACCGCCTGGCGTACGTGACCGAGGCCCCGGTCAACTGGTGCCCCGGGTTGGGCACGGCCCTGGCGGACGCGGAGGTCACCGCCGAGGGGCGCAGCGAGCGCGGCAACTTCCCGGTCTTCAAGCGCAACCTGCGGCAGTGGATGATGCGCATCACCGCCTACGGCGACCGCCTGCTGGCGGACCTGGACGGGCTGGACTGGCCCGACAAGGTCAAGACCATGCAGCGCAACTGGATCGGCAGGTCGGTCGGCGCGCACGTCGACTTCCCGTTCCAGGGCGGGGACATCCGGGTCTTCACCACCCGGCCGGACACGCTGTTCGGCGCGACGTACATGGTCCTGGCGCCCGAGCACGGGGCCGTCGACGGCATCGTGCCGGCCGAGTGGCCGGACGGCACGAAGCCGGCCTGGACCGGCGGGCACGCCACCCCGGCCGAGGCGGTCGCCGAGTACCGCCGCTTCGCGGCGTCGAAGTCGGACGTGGAGCGCCAGGCCGACGCGAAGGAGAAGACCGGCGTCTTCACCGGAGCGTTCGCGACCAACCCGGTCAACGGCGCCCAGATCCCGATCTTCATCGCCGACTACGTGCTGGCCGGCTACGGCACCGGCGCGATCATGGCGGTGCCCGGTCAGGACGAGCGGGACTACGAGTTCGCCGAGGTCTTCGACCTGCCGATCATCCGGACCGTGCAGCCAGCGGAAGGTTTCGACGGCAAGGCGTACACCGGTGAGGGGCCGGCGATCAACAGTGCTGATCCTGAAAGTGGGCTCAGCCTGAACGGCCTGAACATCGTCGACGCCAAGGCGAAGATCATCGCGTGGCTGGAGGCCAACGGGCACGGCACCGGCGCGGTCACGTACCGGCTGCGCGACTGGCTGTTCAGCCGCCAGCGGTACTGGGGTGAGCCGTTCCCGATCGTCTACGACGAGACCGGCCTGCCGATCGCGCTGCCCGAATCCATGCTGCCGGTCGAGCTGCCCGAGATCGATGACTTCTCGCCGCGTACGTACGACCCCGACGATGTCGACACCGATCCGGAGACGCCGCTGTCGCGGGTGCAGGAGTGGGTCGAGGTCACCCTGGACCTCGGTGACGGGCCCAAGAAGTACTGGCGTGAGACCAACACCATGCCGCAGTGGGCCGGGTCGTCGTGGTACGAACTGCGCTACCTGGATCCCCACAACGACACGGCGCTGGTCGACCCCGAGAACGAGCGGTACTGGATGGGCCCGCGCGACGCCGACGACGTGGGCGGGGTGGACCTGTACGTGGGTGGCGTCGAGCACGCCGTCCTGCACCTGCTGTACGCCCGGTTCTGGCACAAGGTGCTGTACGACCTGGGGTACGTGAGCAGCCGCGAGCCGTTCCGGCAACTGTTCAACCAGGGCTACATCCAGGCGTACGCCTACACCGACGAGCGCGGCGTTTACGTGCCGGCGGAAGAGGTCACCGAGCGGGACGGCCGTTACGTCTGGAACGGCCAGGAGGTCAACCGCGAGTACGGCAAGATGGGCAAATCCCTGAAGAACGTGGTCACCCCGGACGAGATGTGCGAGGTGTACGGCGCCGACACCTTCCGCGTGTACGAGATGTCGATGGGTCCGCTGGACGTCTCCCGCCCATGGGACACCCGGGCGGTCGTGGGGGCGCAGCGGTTCCTGCAGCGGGTGTGGCGTCTGATCGTCGACGAGCAGACCGGGGCGACCCGGGTGGTCGACGAGCCGACCGACGAGGAGACCCGGAGGCTGCTGCATCGGGTGATCGCCGGCGTCCACGAGGACCTGGAGGCGATGCGGTTCAACACGGCCATCGCCAAGCTGATCGAGCTGACCAACCGCGCCACCACCGTCTCGGCGGCCGGCGCGTCGCGGGAGGTGGCGGAGCCGCTGGTGCTGATGATGTCACCGTTCGCCCCGCACGTGGCCGAGGAGCTGTGGCACCG
>JAOPWA010000240.1 GCA_025965915.1 Dactylosporangium sp.
GCTCTTCCGATCTCTGGCCTGTGGATCGAGGCCGGTCGTCGGCTCGTCGAGCAGGACGATCGCCGGATCGTTGACCAGTGCCCGGGCGATCGTCAGGCGGCGCTTCATGCCACCCGACAGCGGCTCCACCTTGTCGCCGGCCCGCTCCGTGAGCTGGACGAACTCGATCAACTCGTCGGCGCGCTGCCGGGCCAGCTTGCGGGGAATGCCGAAATACCGGGCGTACACGGTCAGGTTTTCCCGGACCGTCAGCTCGGGGTCGAGCGAATCCTGCTGTGGACAGACGCCCAGCCGGGCCCGAATGGCCGGGCCTTCGCGCACCGGATCCATGCCGAGAACGCGTAACGAGCCGCCGGTGGGCGGCGACACGCAACCGATCATGCGCATCGTCGAGGACTTGCCGGCGCCGTTGGGCCCGAGAAAACCGAACGCCTCCCCCGCCCGCACCTCGACGTCGATCCCGTCGACCGCGGTGAAGTTGCCGAAGCGCTTGACCAGATCATGTGCGGCGATGAGTGGCTCTGCGGCAGACACCCTCGGACCCTAACCCGCAGGTACGACAGGTCCGCCACCAATTTATGGCAGCGCACCCATTCAGGGCGGTGAAACTCTTACGGCAGTGCGCTCTCGACGCTGGACCTGCCGTACGCGACCAGTTCGGCGGTCGTCGCCGGGACCCCGTCCGCGGCCGGGTCGACGCCCTCGTCGTATCGGACGGTCCAGTGCAGCCCGTTCACTCCGGGCACCCGTCGGGCCACCACCCGCACTCCCCCGCCCCCGGCCAGCGGGTGGTGTTGGGTGTACGCGATCGACTTGGTCACCCGGGTGTGCACCTGCGCCGGCACCTTGTCCGGGTCGAGCAGCGTGTACACCGCCGCCGGCTGGTCCGCGACGACCACGTAGTCGTCGGTCGCCTCGACCTCGCGGGAGGCGACCAGCGCGAGCTGGCGCCCGGACCAGGTGGCCTTGTGGATCTCCTGCCAGCCCAGTCGCGAGCCGGCGCCGGGCAGCCAGATTCCACGCGTGGTCAGCACGACGACCTCGTCGCCACCGGCTTCGCCCTGTGGTCCGGACGGGGTGGGTGCCCACGCCACGATCCGCTCTTCGTCCTCCAGCTTGGGACGCCGCTCGGCCGGCAACTTCCGCCGTCTGAACAGGGACACCTACAGACCTCCCGCCGCCTGGTTACGCAGTGCTCGCGCGTGCTGCTCCAGCGATACCAGTTCACCGAACAGCCGCAGGTGCTCGTCCACGTTGGTCACCGGGTTGAGTCGCTGCAACTTCGACTTCAGGTCGGCGATCCGACGGGAGATCGAGGGCAGTTGCAGCCGGGCGAGCGTGACCGTCACGTACCTCGGGTCCGGCTCGGCGGCCAGGTGCATCGGCTCGACGGCCAACTCGGCGACGAGGGCCTTGGCGGCGAGGTCCGCGCAGCAGTCGCGGACCCGCTCGACCCAGCTCACCCCGGCGGTCGCGGTGGCCGCTCCGCCGGCCTCGGCGATGGCCGCTCGCACCACAGCGTGTACCGGGTGGGCGTAGGCGACGTCGTCGACCGAGTCGAACATCGGCCCGGCGAGGACGGGGTCCTGCAGCGCCAGCTTGAGCGCCTCGCGCTCGACCATCCGCAGCGGACTGTCGGCGCCCGGGTCGGTCACGATCCGCTGCGGTGCGCCGGCCGCCGAGCCAGCGCGGCGTGCCGCCTCGCCCACAGCCCGGCGCACATCCTCGACATCGATCCCGACGTAGTCGGCGAGCTTGCCCACATACTGCATGCCCAGCCCTCGGTCTTTGATCCTCGCCACGAGTGGCGCGGCCTCCCGCAGCGCGCCCACCCGCCCCTCGACGTCGTCCAGGTTGTAGCGCGACACGACTGACCTCAGCGCGAACGCCAGCAGCGGCTCCCGGCGCGCTACCAGGTCACGTACGGCGACGTCACCCTTGGCCAGGCGCAGCTCGCAGGGGTCCATGTTGTCCGGACTGACCGCGATGTAGGTCTGCGCCGCGAAGCGCTGATCGTCTTCGAAGGCCCGCAGCGCCGCTTTCTGACCGGCAGCATCGCCGTCGAACGTAAAGATGATCTCCCCGTGGAATGCGTCGGTGTCCATCAGCAGGCGGCGCAGTACGCCGATGTGGTCCCCGCCGAAGGCGGTGCCGCAGGTGGCGACGGCGGTCGGCACGCCCGCGAGGTGGCAGGACATCACGTCGGTGTACCCCTCGACGATGACGGCCCGGCCCTGCTTGGCGATCTCCCGCTTGGCCAGGTCGATGCCGTAGAGCACGTGCGACTTCTTGTAGATCGGTGTCTCGGGGGTGTTGAGGTACTTCGGGCCGTCATCGTCGTCGAACAGCTTGCGCGCGCCGAACCCGATGACGTCTCCGGACAGCTCCTTGATCGGCCACAGCAGCCGCCGGCGGAACCGGTCGATCAAGCTGCCCGAGCGGGCCTCCCGGGCGAGGCCGGCCGTCACCAGCTCCTGGCTGGTGAACCCCTTCTGCCGAAGGTGCTTGGTCAACAGATCCCAGGCGTCCGGGGCGAACCCGCAGCTGTAGCGCTCGGCCGCGGCCCGGTCGAACCCGCGCTGCGCCAGGAACTCGCGGGCCGGTCGCGCGCCCGGCGTGCCCAACTGCTCCGCGTAGAAATGGGCGGCCTCGACGTGCGCGGCGATCAGGCGCTGCCGCTGCCCGGTCTGGCGGACCGGCGCCGGCCCGGCCTCCTCGTAGCGCAGCTGCACCCCGGCCTTGCCGGCCAGCCGCTCGATCGCCTCGGCGAACGTGAGATGGTCGAGCTCCATCACGAAGTTGATCGCGTCACCGCCCGCACCACAGCCGAAGCAGTGATAGAAGCCCCGGGCCGGGGTGACGTTGAACGAGGGCGACTTCTCGTCGTGAAAAGGACACAGGCCCTTGAGGTTGCCGCCCCCGGCGGGTTTGAGCGTCACCTGCTCGGAGATCACGTCGACGATGGAGGTCCGGTCGCGCACCAGCGCGATGTCCTCATCCCGAATCCGCCCGGCCAACGCCCGCGTCACCCCCCCTCGTCGGATACATCCTGCCTGACCGCCGCGCAGCGCTTGTCGACGCCTACCGGGTGCGCCTGGTTGCTAACGTCGGCGCCGATGAGACAGTCGATGCCGATGAGGCGCCTTGTCAGGTGGCTCACCCTGGCCGGGGTGATCATGGCTCTGATCCTGCTCGCGCCCACGGTCTGGCTGCGCATCGTGTCCGCGGGGCACGTCCACGACGCGGTCGAGGCCGGGCACGCTCCCGTGGTCATCGTGTTCGGCGCCCAACTGGCACCCGGGGGCACCCAGCCGATGCCCTTCCTGCGGGGGCGCCTCGACACCGCCGCCGACCTCGTCCGCAGCGGACGGGCGAAGGCGGTCCTCGTCTCCGGCGACGCGAACGGCGGCTCCGGCAACGAGGTCGCCGTGATGAGCCGGTATCTGACCGATCATGGCGTGCCACAGCGGCGGATCGTGGCCGACGGGCAAGGGCTGGACAGCTACGACACCTGCCGGCGGGCCCACGACGTGTACGGGATAAGCCGGGCGCTACTGGTCAGCCAGGGCTTCCACCTGCCCCGGGCCGTGTCGCTGTGCCGCGGTCTGGGCATCGACGCCGACGGCGTGGCTGCCGGGTGCCGGGGCTGCCAGCGGGTCACGATCGCGTACAACACCGTCCGCGAGATCCCCGCGGCGTGGAAGGCCGTCTACGACCGGGTCAGCGACCGGCCGCCGGCCGTGTCATCACCCGCCAACCAGCAGATCGCCGCCGCGCTTCGCGACTGACGGTCCAGCGCGCCCTGTCCGCGGCAAGCGGGACGGATCCAGCACGCGCCCTGTCCGCGGCGAGCGGGACACCAGATCGGGTGCCCCGCTCGGCCGGTTAGTCGCGAAGCGGACGTCCCTGAGCGTCGGTGCCACCCTTGACGAGGATCAAGATCCCGTCGATCAGCGGCCAAACAGCACCGGCGCCGCAGAGCACCCAGGTCACCGCGATCTGCGCGATCGCCTTACCGGTGTGACCGGTGTAGAAACGCCCGGCACCGAACGCGCCCAGCAGGATCTGCAGGACACCAGCGACAACCTTTGACTTATCAGATATACCGGTTGCGGAGTTGACATCTTCGGACATGGGGTTAGTCATGGCGCAGATCGTAAGATCATGGACTAATCAAAAGTGCCGACTAATCGAAAGATCATATGTCCGACCAGAAGGTACCGGCCGATTTGCCGATCTACTCGGCGGCGCGGTCACCCCACGAGGCTGCGGTGCCAGGCGACGGCGCCCGGATCGGTCAGGCTGGCCACCTGATCGATCACGACCCGTAGCCGCGCGGCGTCGTCGGCCGCGGCCCGCCAGCGCGGAGCGAACACCGCGTCGAGCGCGTCGGGCGCACGTACGGTCAGCGCGGCCACCAACTCCCGCAGCATCTCCTGCTGACGGTCGCGCCAGGCCGCAACGCCCCCACGGCGCATCACGTACCGCAGGGCGATGCCCTTGAGCAGGGCGCACTGGGCACGGACGCGCCACGGCACGACAAGATCGCAGGCGTAACGGTTCAGCGGCCCGTCACCGTACTTTCCCCGGGTGGCCGAGACCGCCCCGGAGACGAACCGACCGGTCAGCACGCTGGTGACCCGCTTGAGCCCGACCTGAGCGGGATGGCTGCCGTCGTAGTCGTCGAGCGGGTCGAACAGCGGGTCGGCGAGCAACTCCTCGAGGACCGCCTCCAGGTCCGCCGGGGACTCGGTGGAGTAGCTCACGGCGACGTCGGCGCAGAGCGCGGCCCGCTCGTCAGGGTCCTTACGCAGGCGGGTGAGCGGAACATAGCCGCCGTAGACGCCGTCCTCAACGTCGTGCACCGAGTAGGCCACATCGTCGGCCCAGTCCATGACCTGCGCCTCCAGGCAGCGCCGGTGGTCCGGGGCACCGTCTCGCAGCCAATCGAAGATCGCCGCGTCCTCGGCGTAGGCGCCGAACTTGCGCTTGCCGGGCTCTCGAAACCACGGGTACTTGGAGACGGCGTCCAGGCTCGCCCGGGTGAGGTTGAGGCCGGCGGATGCCCCGCTGTCGTCGAGGACCTTGGCCTCGAGTCTGGTCAGCACGCGCAGGGTCTGCGCGTTGCCCTCGAAGCCACCGCAGGCTTGCGCGACCGAGTCGAGCGCCTCCTCGCCGGTGTGGCCGAAGGGCGGGTGCCCGAGGTCGTGGGCGAGACCGGCGGTGTCGACGATGTCGGCGTCGCACCCCAACCGCTCGCCCATTTCGCGCGCGATCTGGGCGACCTCCAGGGAGTGGGTCAGCCGGGTACGGAGAAACTCGTCCCCGCCCGGCGTGTGCACCTGGGTCTTCGTCGCCAGCCGCCGGAAGGCCGCCGAGTGCAGCACCCGTGCCCGGTCACGCTGGAACGGGCTGCGCCAGCCGGCATCGACCGGGCGCAACGGATCCTTGGCTGTCTCGCGTACGTACCGCTCGACGTCACGGTCACTCACCCGCTGAGACTATCCGCGTCAGGGCACCTGGGACTCGGACACCGCCTCAGCGGGCGGGGGCGGTGTGTGCATCGCGGCGATCGCGGGCGTGAGGACGACCTTCACCGCCGCCGCGATCGGGATGGACATCAACGCGCCGACGACGCCGAGGACACTGCCTCCGATCAGCGCGACCAACAGCACCGCGACCGAGGACAGGTCCACGGTGTTGCGCAGCACGCGCGGCGCTATGAGGTAGTTCTCCACCTGCTGGTACACGACGAAGAACACCAGCACGGCCATGCCGCCGGGCCACGGGCCGACGGTGAAGAAGGTGACCAGGACGCCGAGCGCCGCGCCGAGGGTCGCGCCGATCAACGGAATCAGGTCGGTGATCGCGACGGTGACCGCGAGCGGCAGGGCGAACGGCACCTTCAGCATCGCCAGACACAGGAACGTCGAGACGCCGGCGAACAGCGAGATGATCAGGTTGCCGATCATGTACGCGCCGACCTTGTCCACGACGACGTTGATGACGTCGGCGACCTGCGGGCGCCGCCGGTGCGGGAACAGGCGCACCAGGCCGCGGCGCATCCGTGGCATGTCGGCCATGAAGTAGATGGCCAGCACCAGCACGGTGACCGTGGACAGTACGGCGCCGAGGAACTGCTGCACGAAGCCGACCGCGCTGCCGGCGACTCTGGTGGGCAGGTCGGCGGCGAGCGTACTGAGGCGGTTGGTCAGGTTGTACCGGTCGCTCAGCTCCCGGAAGGTCTTCGACTCATCCGGCAGCTTGCGCAGGTAGCCCGGCAGATCGGAGAAGAGCTTGCCGCCCTGCTCCACCAGCGGCGGCACGATCGACCAGATGAAAACGCCGAACAGCGTGAGGACAAACAAGATCACGATGGTGACCGCGGTTGAGCGGCCCAGCCCCCTCTTGACCAGCCAGCGCACGGCCGGGTCCAGGCTGACGGCGACGAACAGGGCGATCATGACAAGGACGAGGATGCTGCGCACGGTGTAGAGCGCGTACCCGGTCAGGAGCACCACGAGCACACCGAGCGTCGCCGCCGCCGCCCACCGGAACACCACTGCCGGCGGGACCCGGTTGACGACCGGCATCGGCTCAGCCGTCTCGTCAATGCCGGCAGCGCCCACCGGTTCGCGCCGCCCGCCCTGCGGTTTCTCCTCCACGGCGGTCATGCACTCACGATGCCAGTCGAGATCGCCGAAGTCCAAAGCAACAGGCACGTCACGGTGCGACGTCCAGTACCCCGTTGTCGTCGCGGCACCAGCGACGGCCGAGAACATCGGCGAAGCGGATCTCGACGCGCATCTCGGCCGAGGGTACGAGCTTGACCGAGCCGTCCTTGTTGACCCGCTCGGGAGCCGGCGTGCCGGTGGCGGTCTCCTCGTCGAACCCGGCGAAGATCTGCGGCTCGGCGGAGGGAGCGACCATGTGCAGGCGGCGGATCGCGCTCCACGCCGCGCCTTCGTCGCGGTAGACGATCTCGACGTTGTATATCGGCATCGGCGACGCGTTGCGGACGGCCGCTCCGACCACGCCGCGCTCGATCGCCTTCTGAAAGGTCTCGCGCTCGCTGATCGGCCAGGCTGCCACGAGCGTGGCCTGCTGGCGTTCGCGCGCCTCGCGCCTCGCCTCGTCGGCCCGCGCGGCCGCGGCGGACGAGGCGAGGAACGCGCCGTACGACCACCGCGCCGCAAGCGCCGCGAGGCCGAGCGCGCACAGCGCAACCACCACGAGGACCCATGACGGCACATCGCCCCAGTTCACCATGGGGCAAAAGTAGCAAAATGCCCCGATCGGTGAGTGGACTTTCGGCTACGGCGATGGACCACCTGCGCCGTGGGACCAGCCGGGGTCACCGGCTGTCGGAGCCCTCCGATGCGATCGCGGCCCGGCCCGCCTCGAGCCGGGCCACCGGTACTCGGAACGGGGAGCAGGAGACGTAGTCCAGACCGGCTTCGTGGAAGAAGTGCACCGAGTCCGGGTCGCCGCCGTGCTCGCCGCAGACACCCAGCTGCAGGTCGGGCCGGGCCGCCCGGCCCTCCTTGACGGCGAGGCGGACCAGCCGCCCGACGCCGTCCCGGTCGATCGACTCGAACGGCGAGACGCCGAAGATGCCCAGCTCCAGGTACCGGGAGAAGAAGGCGGCCTCGACGTCGTCGCGGGAGAAGCCCCAGGTCATCTGGGTCAGGTCGTTGGTACCGAAGGAGAAGAACTCGGCGGCCTGGGCGATCTGTCCGGCGTTCAGCGCGGCCCGCGGCAACTCGATCATGGTGCCGATCAGCGTGTGCACCTCCACCCCGGTCTTGCTGGCGACGTCGCGCAGGACCTTCTCGGCCTCGGCACGTACCGTCTCCAACTCCTGCACGGCCCCGACCAGCGGCACCATGATCTCGGGGTGCGGGTCGCAGCCCTCCTGCTGACACTGCGCCGCGGCTTCGGCTATCGCGCGTACCTGCATCGCGAACAGGCCCGGGATGACCAGGCCGAGGCGTACGCCCCGCAGGCCCAGCATCGGATTCTGCTCGTGCATGCGGCGGACGGCGACCAGCATCACCCCGTCGCGACCCGGGTCCTCGCCGCGCGACTCGGCCACCGCCACCTTCGCGGCCAGGTCCTCCAGGCCGGGCAGGAACTCGTGCAGCGGCGGGTCGATCAGGCGCACCACCACCGGCCGCCCGTCCATCGCCCGGAAGATCTCCACGAAGTCCGCGCGCTGCAACGGCAGCAGCGCGTCGAGCGCCCCCTGCCGCTGGTCATTGGTCTCGGCGAGGATCAGCCGCTCGACCAGCTCCCGCCGGTCACCCAGGAACATGTGCTCGGTGCGGCACAGGCCGATGCCCTCGGCGCCGAAGCGGCGCGCCCTCGCGGCGTCCTCACCGGTGTCGGCGTTGGTCCACACGCCGAGGCGGCGGGCCGAGTCGGCGTGGCTGATGATCCGGTGCACGGCCGCCACCAGCGGATCAGCGTCGGGGGCCATGTCGCCTTCGAAGTACTGCACGACCGGCGAGGGCTGCACCGGCACCTCACCGAGGTAGATCTTGCCGCTGGTGCCGTCGATGGAGATGACGTCGCCTTCGGAGACCGTCGAGCCGTTCACCGTGAACGTACGGCCCTCGATGTCCACGTCGAGGGACTCGGCGCCGCACACGCAGGTCTTGCCCATGCCCCGCGCGACCACCGCGGCGTGTGACGTCTTGCCGCCCCGGCTGGTGAGCACCCCCTGCGCGCCGATCATGCCGGGCAGGTCGTCCGGGTTGGTCTCCCGGCGTACCAGGATGACCTTCTCGCCTTTAGCCCCTAGCTCAGCGGCGCGGCCCGAGTCGAAGACCGCCTTGCCGACCGCGGCGCCGGGCGACGCCGCCACCCCGCGAGCGACCGGCTTGAGCTTGCCGTCGGTGGCGAACGTCGGGAACATCAGCTGCGCGAGCTGGGCGCCGTTGACCCGATTGAGGGCCTCGTCGAGGTCGATGACGCCTTCGTCGATCAGGTGCGTGGCGATGACGAACGCGGCGGCCGCGGTCCGCTTGCCCACCCGGGTCTGCAGCATCCACAGCTTGCCGCGCTCCACCGTGAACTCGATGTCGCACAGGTCCTTGTAGTGACCCTCGAGCGTGGCCATGATCTCCATGAGCTGGTCGAAGCTCGCCTTGTCGAGCCGCTCGAGCTCCTGCAGCGGGATGGTGTTGCGGATGCCGGCGACGACGTCCTCACCCTGGGCGTTGGCCAGGTAGTCGCCGTAGACGCCGGGCTCACCGGTTGCCGGGTCACGGGTGAACGCCACGCCCGTACCCGAGTCGGCGCCCAGGTTGCCGAAGACCATCGCGACCACGTTGACGGCGGTGCCCAGGTCGGTCGGGATGCGCTCCTGGCGGCGGTAGAGGACGGCCCGGTCGGCGTTCCAGGAGTCGAAGACCGCATGGACGGCGAGGGCGAGCTGCTCACGCGGGTCCTGCGGGAAGTCCCGCCCGGTGTGCTCGTGGAAGATCTTCTTGTACTCGTCGACCAGCGCCCGCAGGTCGGCCGCGTCCAGGTCGAGGTCGAGGTCGACGTTCTTGGCCCGCTTGGCCGCCTCCAACGCGCCTTCGAATGCCTCCCCCGGCACCTCACACACGGTCTTGCCGAACATCTGGATGAGGCGGCGGTAGGAGTCCCAGGCGAACCTGTCGTTGCCACCGGCCTGGCGGGCCAGCCCCTGCACGCTGGCGTCGGTGAGCCCGACGTTGAGGACGGTCTCCATCATGCCGGGCATGGAGAACTTGGCGCCCGAACGGACCGAGACCAGCAAGGGGTCCTCGCTGTCGCCCAGGCGCTTGCCCATCTTGTCTTCCAGCGCCCGCAGGTGCTCGCCGACCTCGTCGGCCAGTCCGTCCGGCTCGGCGCCGTCGTCGAGGTAGGCCCGGCAGGCCTCGGTGGTGATGGTGAAGCCCGGGGGCACCGGCAGGCCGAGATTGGTCATCTCGGCGAGGTTGGCGCCCTTGCCTCCGAGCAGGTCCTTGAGGTCCTTGTTGCCCTCGGCGAAGTCGTACACGTACTTCGCGGTCCGCTGCTGCGCCACGATTACCTCCCGGGGACCCGCTGATTCGGGGATGTTCGCGGCTCGGTACTACCCAGTAGGGCAGGTGCCGGAACGAAAAGCCCCGCCTGTGTGGCGTCAGGCTACTGTCGACTAATCGATCTAGGGGAGTCCAACGTGACCCTTCACATACTGTTGTGCACCCAACAGGCCCGAATGTGCACCTGGAAACGCTCCCACGCACATGAATGCGCAGCTCACTCCCGATGATGTAACCGCTCGACGATCCGGTCGCGAGGCGATCCCTGATCCGAGCGCCAGTGCCGGGTGCCGTTCAAGTGCAGCCGGGGCCGCTTCAAAATCAGCCGCCGGAGTCGGCCAGCTCCGCGCCGTCGGGCACACCGTCGGCGTTCGGGTCGGCCAACCACCCGTCGGGTAGCGCCACCTTCCCCGGCGAGTTGGTACGCCCCCGCGGCTGACCCAGCGTCTCGACCGGGTACGGCGCCGCGGCGTCCAGCTTGCCCAGCAGGTCGTCCAGCTCGGCCAGCGACGAGATCATGGCTAGCCGCCGGCGAAGCTCGCTGCCGACCGGGAAGCCCTTCAGGTACCACGCGATGTGCTTGCGGAAGTCGGCACAGCCGTGTTGCTCGGCGGCTGCGCCGACGACCGAAGACTCGGCGTCGGCGATCGATCCGACCAGCAGTTCGGCGTGGCGGCGCATGGTCGCGGCGACCTCACCGAGACTCGGCAGTACCCGTTCGGAGCGCCCGTCGAACGCGGCGGCGAGATCGGCGAACAGCCACGGCCGGCCCAGGCAGCCACGCCCGACCACCACACCGTCGGCGCCGGTGTGCCGGACCATCCGCAGCGCGTCGTCGGCCTCCCAGATGTCGCCGTTGCCCAGCACCGGGACTTCCAGGTGAGCCTTGAGGTTCGCGATCGCGTCCCAGTCGGCGTGGCCCGAGTAGCGCTGGGCCGCCGTCCGCCCGTGCAGCGCCACCGCCGCCACCCCGGCGTCCTGCGCGATCCGCCCCGCTCGCAGGTAGGTCAGGTGGTCGTCGTCGATACCCTTGCGCATCTTGATCGTGACCGGAATGCCCGCCGGCGTCGCGGCCTCGACCGCCGCCCGCACGATGCGCTCGAACAGCCGCCAGCGCCACGGCAGCGCCGAGCCGCCGCCCTTGCGGGTGACCTTGGGTACCGGGCAGCCGAAGTTGAGATCGACATGGTCGGCCAGGTTCTCCTCGACGATCATCCGCACCGCCCGCCCCACGATCGCCGGGTCGATTCCGTAGAGCTGCAGGCTGCGCGGGCGCTCGTCGGAGGAGAACGCGAGCATCCGCATCGTCTTGGGGTTGCGCTCGACCAGTGCCCGGGTGGTGACCATCTCGCACACGTACAGGCCCGCCCCGTACTCGCGGCACAGCTTGCGGAACGCGATATTGGTGATGCCGGCCATCGGCGCGAGGACGACGGGTGGCCCCACCTCGTACGGGCCCAGGGTCAGGGATTTCACGTCGTCAAGCTTGACATGATCGTCACAGCTCCCGGCGCGGCGCGGTCAACTCCCCGCCGGCATCGCCGGTGTTGACCACCTCACGCGGCTCGAAGAGCAGGATCGACGTCTCCGCGGCGGCGAACGGTTGATGGTCGACCCCGGCGGGAACGACGTACATCTCACCGGATCCGAGAACGACATCGCCGCCGTCCATACGAATGGTCAGCTCTCCGTCCAGTACCAGAAAAAATTCATCGGTATCGGAGTGCTGGTGCCGGACGAACTCGCCGAGGACCCTGACCAGGCGCACATCGTAGTCGTTGACCGTGGCCACGGTGCGCGGCGACCAGTGCTCGGTAATCAGGGCGAGCCTGTCCGCCAGATTGATGGTTCGCGACATCTGGCCACCGTAGCTGTCACGTTGACGGCGGGTGGGTGGGCACGGTACGCCTGATCGCATGTCGACCGCTCTCCCCGACCCGGCCTGTGCTCTTCCCGACCCGGCCTGTGCTCTTCCCGACCCGGCCTGCGAGGTGGCCCACGGCTCCCGAGCACCACTCGTCGAGCGGCGCACGCTCGTGGCGGTGTTCACCTCACCGGTCGCGTCGCACCTGCTGCACTTCGCCCGCGACCTCGGATACGTGACCGTTCTGGTCGACCCGGACGAGGCGCGGCTTGGCGACGGCGTACGGCACGCCGACCGGTTCGCCGCCGGCCTCGGCCCTTCGATCGTCGACCCGGCGACGGACATCGTCGTCACCGACCACGACCGTCCCGAACTCGGCGGGATGCTGCGCGAGGCACTCGGCCTGCCGGCGCGCTGGATCGGCGTGATGGGCAATCCCCGCCACAGCGCCCCCCATCTCGCGGCGCTGCGGCAGCTCGGCGTGACCGAGAGCGAGATCGCCCGGGTACACCGGCCGATCGGCCTCAACATCGGCTCGCACACCCCGGCCGAGATTGCCGTGGCGACCCTCGCCGGCCTGATCGCCGACCGCAACGGACGTCCGGGCGGGTTTTCCTGGTAGCTGTTTTGACGGGAATCTTCCCCGCTTGTTGAGGAGGGCGCCCCGCTCACCGAATAGATGGTAAGAGGGCGCCCCTCCTCACGAACAGGGCGCCATAGCACAAACGAACTCACGCCAATCGCCCGTCCACAGGCACCCTCGCTGTCCACAAATCAGCGCGACCTGACGGCGCCGAGACGCTCCGACGTACGATCCTGCTCCGCATGGTTCGTACAACCGCCGTTGAAACGGCGATTACGCCGAAAGTCGACCTCGACCAGCTACTGGCATCCCAGCGCGGGTTACTTACCCGCGCTCAAGCTCTCGCGGCCGGACTCGATGACGAGGAAATTCGCCTCGAGCTGCGGAGGTCGAGATGGCAGCGACTCCTTCCCGGCTTGTATGCGACTTTCACGGGAGACGTCACCCTCGAACTGAAGCGGCTCGCGGCAACGCTGTATCTGGGACCAGATGCCCAGATCACGGGTATAGCGGCACTGGTCTGGCACCGGTTTCGTCAGCTGCCGACGGATGAGCTTCTGCATGTCCTGGTGCCACACTCGACGCGGCGGGTTTCCCGCGGGTTCCTGCGGGTGCAGCGGACCCATCGGCTGGATCCAAACGCGCACCGCACTGCCGGATACACCATGTGCTCCGTGGCCCGGGCGGTAGCCGACGCCTGCCGCCTTCTCGACGACGTGCGATCGGTTCGCGCCGTGGTGGCCGAGTCGGTTCAACGCGGACTAACGACCGTGGACGCGCTGCAGCGCGAATGCGAACTGGCCGGAACCAGTCGCACGAGCCTGCTGCGAGGCGCACTCAAGGAAGTACGTGCTGGCACCCGCTCCGCGCCGGAGATCGAGCTCAAGAAACTACTGGAACGAAGCGTAGTGATCCGCGAAATTCTGTGGAATCCGAAGCTCATAGCCGACGACGGCACACTGCTGCCGTCACCGGATGGTTGGATCGACGATGTGGGCATCGCGCTCGAGGTCGACTCGCGCGAGTACCACCTGAGCCCTGAGCAGTGGCAGCAGACAATGCGCCGGCACAACACACTGGCCGCCCATGGTGTGGTCGTTCTGCACTTCACCCCATCGGAGATTCGCACCCGACCTACTCACGTCCGCAGGCTGATAGAACGGGCATATCGGGAACGAATCGCGGAGGGTCGGCGCGCGAACGTGCGGCTAACTTCCCCTCTTCGTGAGGAGGGCGCCCCGCTCACGGAATAGACCGTAATAGGGGCGCCCTCCTCAAAACCTTGCGCCCAAGACGGGCGCCCTCCTCACAACAACCTCAGCAGCCGGGCAGGCGCTCCAGCAGGTACCGCTCGACGTTGTCCAGCGAGACCCGCTCCTGGGCCATCGTGTCCCGGTCGCGCACGGTCACCGCGTTGTCGTTCAGCGTGTCGAAGTCCACGGTTACGCAGAACGGCGTGCCGATCTCGTCCTGGCGACGGTAACGGCGGCCGATCGCCTGCGAGTCGTCGAACTCCACGACCCACCGCTTGCGCAGGTCCGCCGCCAGCCCCTTCGCCTTGGGAGACAGCTCCGGGTTGCGCGAGAGCGGGAGCACCGCCACCTTGACCGGCGCGAGCCTCGGGTCGAAACGCATGACCGTGCGCTTGTCGATCCCGCCCTTGGTGTTGGGCGCGGTGTCCTCGTCGTACGCCTCGAGCAGGAACGCGAGCACCGCCCGCGTAAGGCCCGCCGCCGGCTCGATCACGTACGGGAACCAGCGCTCGCCCTTCTCCTGGTCGAAGTAGGACAGGTCGACGCCGGAGTGCTCCGAGTGCGTCCTCAGGTCGAAGTCGGTGCGGTTGGCGACGCCCTCCAACTCGGAGAACTCGGTGCCGCCGAAGCGGAACCGGTACTCGATGTCGACGGTGCGCTTGGAGTAGTGGGAGAGCTTCTCCTTGGGGTGCTCGAAGAAGCGCAGGTTCTCCTCGGAGAGGCCGAGATCGCGGTACCAGTTCCAGCGCTCGGTCAGCCAGTACTCGTGCCACTTCTCGTCGGTGCCCGGCTCGACGAAGTACTCCATCTCCATCTGCTCGAACTCCCGGGGACGGAAGATGAAGTTGCCCGGGGTGATCTCGTTTCGGAAGCTCTTGCCGACCTGGGCGATGCCGAACGGCGGCTTCTTGCGCGCC
>JAOPWA010000248.1 GCA_025965915.1 Dactylosporangium sp.
CAGATCGCCGACGCCGCGGCCGCCGGCGCGGCGGTGGCGCTGCTGGTGCGCCCGGCGGACTGGTCGGCGTGGACGGTCTGGCACCCGGACGGCGATCGGCTGCCCGTCCCGGCGCTGGCCGTCGCCAACGACGACGGGCAGAAGCTGCTCGATCGGGTACAAAAGGGACGGTCCTCCATCGACCTGACACTCACCACGTCGAGCCCGTACCTGTACGACGTCTTCCACGTGGAGACCGGACGGATCCCGGAGCGGATAGTGCACCGGGTCACCGAGACGAACTCGATGCGGATCAAGACGCGGTACGCGTACAACGGCGGCTTCGACTGGGTACGGGAGCAGCGGTTCGGCTGGCGGCCGTGGCAGACGTACTCGTGGCTCGACGAGTCACGCATCGTGGCCACCCCGTCGGAGCGCGAGGAGTGGGTGTCGGCCGGCGACTCGATGTGGCAACACCGGGTCAACCACGCCTATCCCTGGAACGAGTTCGGCCCGCTGATGGCCGGCATGGTCGACCGGCCCCAGAGCTACCGGCCGGGGCACACCGCCGAGACGTGGTTCGGGCCGGTCGTGCGACCGGCAGCGCCGAAGGGCGTGCCGTCGCTGGTCTCGACGCGGGCCGGTGACACGCTCCGCCTGCGGGTGCCCGAGTTCGTCGACAGCGCCGGTGGGCACTACACGATCGGGGAGGCCGACCAGGTCAACGCGAAGGTGTGGCGTGACGGCACGCTGCTGACCGACCTGCCCGACGCGCGGCAGGACGTCACCACCACGCCCGGCGACGCCGCGTACCGGGTGGCGCTCACCACGGCGCGGGGCGGCGACGACTGGCAGTGGGGAACGCGCACCGAGACGGTGTGGCAGTTCCGCTCGGGCAACCGACCCGGCCCGGCACCGCTGCCGCTGCTCCAGGTGGACTACCGCGTACCGACGGACCTCTCCGGCCGGGTATCCGGGGAGCCCGGGGAGCCGCACGTCATCAACCTCGGGCTGCGCCATCAGGACGGCCTGGCCGCACCGCAGGGCACGACGCTGAAGGTCGAAGTGTCCTTCGACGAGGGCGGACACTGGAAGCCGGTCTGGTCAGCCGGGCGGGACATGGCGTACACCGCGCGGATACCCGCCGGGAACGGGACCGTCTCCCTGAAGGTCCACGCCACCGACCGGTCCGGCAACGCCGTCACTCAAACCATCATCCGCGCCTACGGGACAGCAGGAGGCTCGCACTCTTGACGGTTACGGGGCCTCGCCTTCCAACCAGTGACGGCGGGCGGCTTGGAAGGCGAGGCCCGTTCTCGTATCGACGCCGGCCAGCACCATGAGGCGCTCCAGACGGCGCTGCACGGTCCGCCGGCTGACTCTCAGCTGCGACGCGATCGACTTGTCGGGCAGCCCCGCCACGAACAACGAAAGCAGCAACCGCTCCGCCTCCACCAGGGTCGCGTCGCCGGCGCTCTGCAGGACGGGGGTCGCCCGATCCCAGTGGCTCTCGAACAGCGCCAGCAGCGCGTCGAGCAGCTCGCTGCGCCGGATCAGCGCCGCCGTCGGCTCGCCGACCCCGTGGTCGCCGTCCGGCACCAGGGGGCAGATCGCGATCGACCGGTCCGCGATCGCCAGCCGTACGGGCAGCGTCGGCAGGGTGCGCGCTTCCTCACCGGCGCCGATCCCGTCGAGGATGCTCGCCAGCTCCCCCGGCATGTCCAGCAGCGCCCGCTCGTAGATCGCCCGGTATCGCACGCCACGTGCGAGCGCCGGGTTCTCCTCGCTGTTGTCCATCCCCCGCATGGCGACCGGGTTGGCCCGGCAGAACCACAGGATCTCCTCCCGTGCCGTGTTCTGGATGTCGCGGAGGCGCTCCCGCAGCGCGTCGGCGCCGACCACGATCTCCACCAGATGGTCGGCGCTGCGGCGGCGGGCCGTGGCGCGGTACTCCTCGCTGAGTCCAGCGAGGACCTGGCGGGCCGACTCCAGCGACTGCTGGCGGCGCAGCAGCACGTCGCCGAGCGCCACGTCGGGTGGCAGCGGCTGGAACACCGGGCCGGCCGTCGCAAGTCCTTTCGCGCGCAGCAACTCCAACAGGTTCGCCGCCTCCTCCTGCGGGACCGAGGCCACCCGGGCCAGGTCAGCGGTGCGGGCGGCGGAGAGCCGGACGAGCAGCCGGTAGGCGTGCTCCTCGTCCGGCCGCAGCAGCTCGGTGTCGTCGGGCATGCATCGAACTCTACGAAGCCTCACTCCGTCGCCGGGTCCGGTCCACCACGGTCCGATCCGACAATCCAGCCATCCCTATCAACTGATGCCCAAATTGACCTTAACTAGCACCTTAGTTAACTATTTCCCAGGGCGGTTGCGCTGACGCTACGCACAGTGCATGCTTTCCGCTCGGAAGCTCTGAGATCGCTGAAGCTCGATTGATAGACCACGACCCAGCGCCATGTTCAGGATGGGAAAACTGCGGTGAGCGTGCGCGTGACGAAGGTTCCGCGGCTCGCTTCCGGCTACCCCTCGTTCTGGCCGGCGGGCTGCCAACCAGGAACGGTGCGCTGCGGCATCAAGGCCAGACGAGGAGAGCGCCCGGATGCTGCTCGCCGATGACTACTTCCTGCTCGCACACGACGACCGCAGCGGCAAAGCCATCATTTCCCCGAAATCCCTCGAACTCGGCCTGGCCGGGGCAATGATCGCTGAACTCGTCCTCGAACAGCGCCTGCTGGTTGAGGGCTCCCTGCTGCGCGTCCTCAGGACCGATCCGCCGGCGGACGCCCTGGCGCACACCATACTCGCGACGATGATCGCCGAGCCGCAGCACCAGGAGGTGCGTACGTGGTTGGCCTATCTCGGGCAGACCGCGGTCGACTCGGTCGGGCAGCGGATGGCCCGCGTCGGCATCGCGCAGCAGATCCAGGCGCGGCGGCTGTTGAAGACGGTCACGCGCTACGTCGCCACCGACATCAACCTGCCCGCCGGTCGGGTCGTGCGGCTACGCCGTCTGCTCATGGGTGCTGCACCGATGTACGCCGCCGACAGCACGCTCGCCGGGCTGGCCGCCGTCACCGGCTTGACCGGACATGTGTTGTGGGACGGCCATTCCGCCGGCCTCAAGCGGCTGCAGCACGCGATCGCGGGGATGCCGCCGCCATTGCGCCACCTCGTCGCGCAGGTCGAGGCAGCGGTCGGCGACGCGGTGCTGTCGCAGCGCAACTGAACAAGCTTGATCCCTCCCTTCCCCCCACCACCTCACCCCCTCTGGAGAAACGATGTCCGCAACATCGCCGGCGAGACCGAGCGCGGTATCCCAGGCACTCGCCCGCGACCGACTGGGCGTGCCGTCCGTCATCATGTTCGCGCTCACCGCCGCCGCGCCCCTCATGGTCGTCGGTGCGTTGGTGACCACGGCCTGGGGCGCCATCGGCGTCACCGGCTTCCCACTCGGCTACGCTCTCATGGCCGTCGTGTTGGCCATGTTCAGCTTCGGTTACGTGGCAATGTCGCGGCATCTCACCAACGCCGGAGCGTTCTACAGCTACATCGCGCAGGGGCTGGGCAAGCCCTTCGGCGTCGCCGGGTCGTTCGTCGCGCTCCTGGCGTACAACATGCTCCAGGTTGGCCTCTACGGCGTCTTCGGTGCCTCGCTGTCCGACCTGCTGAAGGCGAAGTTCGATGTCTCCGTGCGGTGGTGGATCCTGGCTCTGGTGCTCTGGCTGTTCGTCGCGGTCCTCGGCCTACTGCGGGTCGAGGTCAACAGCCGGATCCTCGCGGTGCTGCTCGCCGCCGAAATTGTCATCGTGGTGATCTTCGACGTGGTGTTCCTCGCCAACCCCGCCGGCGGGTCGATCACGTTCGACACGTTCACGCCCAGCAGCCTCAGCGGGCCGGCGGTGGGGGCGGTCCTGGTCACCTGCATCACCGCCTTCGTCGGCTTCGAAGCCGCGCCGGTGTTCTCCGAGGAGGCCAAGAGCCCGGGCAAGACCGTGGCCGCGGCCACGTTCGTTGGCCTCGCCGTCATGGCCGGGTTCTACGCCATCACCTCATGGGCCGCGTCGGTCAGCATCGGACCGGACAACGTGGTGGAGGCCTCGAAACAGCAGGGTCCCGACCTGGTCTTCAATGCCGCTGCCGCACACCTCAACAGCGCGTGGCTCGTAGACGTCGCACACGTCCTCCTGCTCACCAGCATCGCCGCCGGCGCGCTGAGCTACCACAACACGGTGGCGCGCTACACCTTCGCGCTGGGCCGTGAGCGAGTACTCCCAGCGGTCTTCGGCCGCACCCGTGCCCGCTCCGGCGCCCCCCAGGCCGGCTCGCTCGCCCAGACCGCGGTGGGCCTGGTCGTCATCGTGGTCTACGCCATCGCGGGATGGGATCCGCTGGTGCGACTGTTCTTCTGGCTAGGGACCACCGGCGGCCTCGGCATCCTGTTCCTGATCACGGCCACCTCGCTCGCGGTCGTCTTCTTCTTCGGCCGCGACCAGCGGGGCGAAAGGATCTGGACCCGGATGATCTCGCCGATCCTCGCACTGCTCGGCCTCGGCTACGTGATCTACCAGGCGCTGACCAACTACGCCAACCTGCTCGGCGTCGCCCCCACCTCGGGGCTGCGCTGGCAGTTTCCACTCTCGTACGCGATCGTCGCGGCGTTGGGTCTGGTCTGGGCGCTGGTACTGAAAGCCTCGCGTACGCGCGACTACGAGGCGATCGGCCTCGGCGCAAACGCCACGGTGGCGCGCGCCGATGCCACGAACAGTTCGTACGCACCGGTCAGCGCCTCATGACCGGGACGCCGATCCGCCGGGCGGACCCGGCCGACGCCGAATCGCTCGCGCAGGTGATCGCGGACGCGTTTCACGACCTGCCGCTGTGCCGGTGGCTGGTGCCCGACCCGGCGGAGCGGCGTCGCGTACTGCCGCCACATTTCCAGATCTACGTCGAGCACGGCATCAAACACGGCACCGTTCACACCACGGATGACCGGGACGCCGTGTCGGTGTGGTTCGCCGGCGCGCCGGAGGGCGTGCCGGACATCCCCGACTACGACACTCGTCTCGCCGCGGCCTGTCACCCACATACCGCACGGTTCCAACTCCTCGACGAGGCGATGCACCACGCCCATCCCACCGGCCGGCCGCACGAACACCTCGCACTGTTGGCTGTGAGTCCCGCCCGACAGGGCGCGGGGCTCGGCGCCGCACTGCTCGAGGCGCACCACGAATACCTGGATGGACAAGGCGTTGCGGCGTACCTGGAGGCGAGCAGCCTACGCAGCCGCAGCCTGTACCTGCGACACGGCTACGTCGACTTGGGCGACACGTTCGCGGTGCCGGGCGGCCCCGACCCGACGATGTGGCCGCTCTGGCGCGATCCGGCGTAGCCGAGAAGCCTGCGCCGAGGTCAGCGTGCAGTAGGCGTGCGGCCCTGCTTTCACGGTTGGGCCGTCATGCCGCTGGTAGTGAGCGTCGCGGTCCGGCCGTGTCAGGAGTAGCAGGTGTTGAGCATGGTCTGCAGGGCGCTCTTCTCGGCGCGCAACACGTCGGCCTATTCGGCAGTGCCTGGGCGCCAGCCGCGCTTACGGCCTCGCGGCACCACGACGGCTACCAGCACCACCAGCACGGTGAGCGCCCCGACGCCGCCTGCGAGCGACAGTGCGACCGTGCGACGGCGGCCTACGGCCGCGGCGGCAGCCTCCGCGGCCGGGTCGCGCCTGAGCTGGGGCAGCGGGGGAAGTTTCGCCGGTGACGTGCCGTCCGCGAGGAGGCCGGTTACCGCGCGATACGGGTTGAGCACTCCCTGGCCGTACTCGGGACTACCGGGCTGGCCCGGCGCCGGATCCGCGGTGGCCATCAGTCGAACCGCGACCTGACGGGCCGAGATGTTCGGTCCGAACTTTTGAATCACCAGCGCCGCTGTCGCGGACACGAACGGCGCCGCCATGCTCGTACCCTCGAACATCTGGTAGCCGTCGCCCGGCAGCGCCGCCTGGATCTGTTGGCCGGGTGCCACCAGGCTGACATAGTCGCCGGTCTGCGACTTCGCGTACCGGACGCCGTTCTCGTCGATCGCACCCACCCCGATGACACCTTTGTACGCGGCCGGATACGGCGTCGGATCTTTGTCGCCGTTCTGGTTGTGGGCGTTGCCGACCGCTGCCACGACCACAACATTGCGGGAGAGCGCGTTGGCGATCGCCGTGCGCACGTCCTGGCGGTCCTCGGACAGCGCGAGCGATAGATTGATCACGTTGGCGTGGCGTAGCACGGCTTCGTTGATCGCCTGGGCGAGGTCGGCCGAGTTCCCCCGGCCGCGGTCATTGCTGTCGGTGTGTTCACTGGCCCGGATCGGCAGGATCTTCACGCCGGGGGCGAGCCCACGAAAGGACGTGCCCGATATGGGCTGCGCCGCGATGAGGCTGGCCACCTCCGTTCCGTGGCCGACGCAGTCCTCCAGGCCGTTACCCCCTCGTTCGAGGGCGTCCCATCCCGGCATCACACGGCCACGAAGCTGCGGGTGTCTGGCGTCGACACCGGAATCGATCACCGCGACGATGACGCCGCTGCCATCCGCCCCGAGCGCCGCGAGCCGGTCAAGGCCCCAGCGCTGCTGCGCCCACGGCTGCCCGCTGACGGTCGGTAGCGGTTGTTGTTGCGGTGGGGCCGCACAGACCGCTGCCGCTGGAGCCGGCCCGAACGCGACCACGCCCAGCGCGGCAAGAACCATCGCGGCGGTGCCGGCCGCGGCCCGTCGGGCGCAGCGGCGAAGCCACGCCCGGCCAACGCGCCAGTCACGTGCCCTGGCCCCGTCGGACGCCGACCTGGAGCGGTAATTGCCTAACGCTCGCCCAGCACCCTCTCGCATCAGCCCTCCCCCGGCGGCTGGGCCCGGTCCAACGGCGCCCGTCGATCAGGATGCCATGTGGCACACCTGATCACGCAATACAGGGGTGATCAGCTCCTGTCCGCGGTTACCGCACAGGCCGTCCGATTGCGGCGTCAGTCCGAGACTCTGCGTCAGTCCGAGACTCCGCAGTAGTCCACGATGAACCGCGCCATGGCACGCGTCGCACTCACGAGCTCCGCCACGCTGACGCGCTCCTCGGTCGTGTGGCAGTTACTGAGGTCGCCGGGCGCGAAGTAGACCGCGGGAACGTCAAGCTGGTTCACCAGGAACGGCGTTTCGGACCACGCTGGGAAACCGCCGATGACCGCCGGCCGGCCGAGTTCGGCCTCCACCGCGTGCGACAGTTGGCTGACTGCCGGGTGGTCCGCCGGTACCTCGACGGCGCTACCGCCGACGGGGTCGTCCTTCGCCGCGGTGTACTCGACGTGAGCCGCTACGCCGGTAGACGCGGCGATGCGGCTCACCATCGCGTCCAGCTCGTCGCGGGCCGATGCGAGGGTCTCCCCGGGGAACACCGTTCGAATCAAGCTGATGGTGCACTCACCCGCGACCGCGATGTAGCCACCACCGCTGATCCCGGTGAGAACGAGAAGCCTCTTGCCGAGCAGTGGATGCTCCGCGCGCGTCGGCAGTTCATCGGCATAGGCGATGAGCTCGTTCAGAAAGGCCGTTGCCGCACGGATCGCGTCGACTCCCAGCCACGGCGTGGCGAAGTACGTGCTCCTGCCCACTATCTTGATGTCGGCGCAGAAGAAGCCGATCTGCGCCACGTCGATGCGCA
>JAOPWA010000256.1 GCA_025965915.1 Dactylosporangium sp.
GTTCATCGGGCCGGCGACGGTGAAGACCCACCTCGGTCGGGTGCTCATGAAGCTCGGCGTCCGCGACCGGGTACAGGCGGTCGTGGTCGCATACAAGACCGGTCTGGTGAAGCCGGACGTCCAAGCCACTGCTGATGCTTCAGTCAGGACACGATCCGACGCATGGAGTAGGTGACCGCGTTGAGCCGCTGCGGCTGGCCGACCAGGCGCGGCGAGCGGTCATAGACCTGCCAGCCGTCGGCGCCGGCCCGGTTGAGATGGCGCAGGTCGTCAAAGCGCTCGTCGGTGCCCCAACGTTGTGCCCCACCCGGGTAGTGAAAGATCGCGTCCCAGTCCTTTAATTTGTCCGCGCCGAAGGTCCCGGTCGACTTGTACTCGAGCCGCGCGTACTCCCAATGCGTCACGGCTTCATCATGCCGCAAGCGCGCAATTAGGTGGTGCCTGCCGCTGGCGGACCTTCGGCCTCGCCCTATTCACGGCGAGGCCGAAGGTCGGCCAGCGCTACTCAGTCGCCGTGGTGGTACTCGATGAGCGGGTCCCGGCCGTTGCCCGTCTTGTCGTAACCGACGGCCCACACGTCATGGCCGGTCGCGGCGATCCCGCCGAACACGTTGTCGCCCGAGCCCGGACTGGGCGCGTCGACGGTCTGCCACCCTGATCCGTCATTCCGGATGATCAGCGTCCGCTGGCCGGTGGCGGTGTCGAAGTACGTTCCCGCGGCCCAGACGCCCTCGTCGGAGACGGCGACACCGGTGAGGATGGTGAAGGCCGAGCCGATACCGGTCGGCACGGACGCAATCCAGGCACCGTTGTGGAAATGAGCCACCAGCGGGTGGCCCTGGCGCGCGGCGTCGTCGGTCTGCCCGACGGCCCACAGCTCACCGTGTCGTACGGCGATGGCGTCCAGGACGGCGCCCGTCATGCCCGGCATCACCACCGGCGCCACTGTCCACCGGCGACCGTCCCAGTGCTCGATCAGGGGCTGGTCGGACGCGGTGTTGTTGGACGCGGTGTTGTTGGACGCGGTGTCGTTGCGCTGTCCCACCGCCCACACGTCGTCGCGGCTGACGGCGGCGATGCCGTAGAGATGATTCCCGGAGGTGCCCGGGTCAGGGCTCGAGACGACGGACCAGCGCTTACCGTCCCAATGCTCGACCAGCGTCGAGAAGCGGCCGGTACGCCGGTCCTGCCGTTCGCCGACCGCCCATACGTCGTCGCTGGACACCGCGGTCACGGCCGAGAGGATGTCCCGGCTCGTGTCCAGCTTCGGGGTCTCGACGACGTGCCAGGCGGTGCCGTCCCATGCCTCGATGAGGCTGTGCGCGTTGTACCCGCTGTCCAGCGCGACCCCGACCGCCCATGCCTTGCCGGGTACGGCCGCGACCCCGAACAGGGTGTTGTAGTTCGGCCCGACGTTCGGCGTCGGTGTCGATGTCCACCGGGAGCCGTCGAAGTGGGCGGCCATGGTGAGGGTGGCGTCCGGGTTGCTGCCGGACGCGTCGGGCAGGAAGTTACCCACGGCCCAGACGTCATTGGCCGAGACGGCGGAGACCGCGCCGAAGGTGTTGTCGGCGGTGCCGAGCTTCGGGGCGGGCTGCACCGTCCAACCGGCACTGCTGGGCGTGTTGGTGACGTAGGAGACCGGCTCGTGCGGGGTCGGCGACGGTGTCGCGTACGACGGCACGGGCTGCACCTTGGTCGCGACCGACCGTGCTCCGGTGAAAGCGAGTAGCGGGTTCATCGGGGAGACGTGGGCGGTGTCGCAGGTGTTCTCCAGGCAGCCCAGGCCGAAGTTGCGCTGGATGGTCTGCAGTAGGGAGTAGTGGTTGTACGGCGTCGGGTCCTGCACCTTGCGCGGGCCATGACTGGTCACCACGACCGTGGCTGCGCGGCCACCGCCGGGGTTGGTGCCGATACCCGTACCGTCGTTGCCCTCGTCGTACACGATGGCGACCGCGTTGTTGCCCTTCGCCCAGAAGCCGGCGCTGGTGATGCTGCTGACGAGTTCGCCGAGGTAGCGGTCACCGGTGGCGACCAGCCGCTGGTCCTGCGGGTCGCCGGCGGAGCCGGAGTCGACGCAGTACGGCGGATCGCCGTGCTGGTCATGGCACTCATCGGGGACCACGAAGTTGAAGGCCGGAACGGTGCCGCGCCGCAGGTCGGTGGCGAGCTGCTCGACCGACACCTGGCGCGACCAGTCCTTGGCGTTCAACGACGTGCTGAAGTTGGGAATCGGGTTGTGCTTCGACACGTACAGCGGATCCTTGTCCGGCGCGCCGTTGCAGTTGGCCGGGTAGCAGATTCCCTGGTAACCGGGGTGAGGCAGCCCTTGCAGGTATGCCTTCCAGCTGACCCCTGCCTTGTCGAGCTGACTGATGAGGCTCGGCTTGTCGACCCTGTTGAGATAGTAAGGATTGTCGTCCTTCACGCCGAACGTGTTGCCGCCGAACATGGCCACGTAGTTGGGCTCGCTCGGATGGGTCACCCCGTAATAGGCGGTCGCGAGACCGTACTCCCGCGCGAGGGCGTTGAGGTTGGGCGCGGCCGGGTTGCCGATCACGTCGGAGAATCCGTGGTTCTCCTCGACGATGACGAACAGGTGGTCATAGTGGCCGGCCGCCTGAGCCGCCTGCTGCCGCCCACCGGTCCCGGGCGCCGCACCGCCGGGCGCCGCGAAGGCCAGCGACCCGATAGCCGCCAGTACCAGAACGAGCAGAGCACGTATATGTCGAGCCGTCATTCGCTCGCCTCTCCCGCAGGTTCAAAGATCAACTGAACCATTCGACCCTACGGACTGTAGGGTTTCCTACGAATCGGCGGAAAGGTGAACGTCTGGTACGGCTGCGTTGAACAGCCCGCTCATCGATGCGACGGGCACGAATGTGCCGTATCGGGTGGACGGGCCAGTACGGTTCGGACGTGTTCGACGATCTGAGCGTGGGTGGCGAGTGGGATCGTGGTCGGTGGGCGACCGAAGATGGTCAGGAGCGCTTCGACGAGGCCTTGAGGAAGTCGCGGTTGAGCCGACCGATGGTGGTGAGCGGGATTCCCTTCGGGCACACCGCGGTGCACTCACCGGCGTTGGTGCAGCCGCCGAAGCCGGCCTCGTCATGCGCGGCGATCATGCCCAGTACCCGGGAGTCCCGCTCGGGCTGGCCCTGCGGCATCAGGCCGAGGTGGGTGATCTTCGCGGCGGTGAACAACATCCCGGAACCGTTCGGGCACGCCGCCACGCAGGCGCCGCAGCCGATGCACTCCGCCGCCTCGAACGCCGCGTCGGCGTCCGCCTTGGGCACCGGCGTGGAGTGCGCCTCGGGCGCGCTACCGGTGGGCGCCGAGACGAACCCACCGGCCTGAATGATCTTGTCGAACGCGCTGCGGTCGACGACCAGGTCCTTGACGACCGGGAAGGCCCGCGCCCGCCACGGCTCGATGTCGATGGTGTCGCCGTCCTTGAACGTACGCATGTGCAACTGGCAGGTCGTGGTCCGCTTCTGCGGGCCGTGGGCCGTGCCGTTGATCACCATGCTGCACGCGCCGCAGATGCCTTCGCGGCAGTCGTGGTCGAACGCGACCGGCTCCTCGCCCTCGAGGGTCAACCGCTCGTTGAGCACATCGAGCATCTCCAGGAAGGACATGTCCGACGACACATCGGTTACCTGGTAGGACACCATCCGGCCCTTGTCCTGCGGGCCCCGCTGGCGCCAGATGCGCAGGGTCAGGTTCACTTGTAGCTCCGCTGCGTGGGGTGGACGTACTCGAATGTCAGGTCTTCTTTGTGCAGCACCGGCGGCTCGCCGGCACCGGTGTACTCCCAAGCGGCGACGTAGCTGAAGCGCTCGTCGTCACGCTCGGCCTCACCGTCGGGCGTCTGGCTCTCGGCCCGGAAGTGGCCGCCGCAGGACTCCTCACGGTGCAGCGCGTCAACGCACATGAGCTCGGCCAATTCGAAGAAGTCGGCCACCCGGCCGGCCCGCTCGAGGGCCTGGTTGAGGCCCTCGCCGTCGCCCGGCACCTTGACCCGCTGCCAGAACTCGTCGCGCAGGGCGCGAATCATCTCGATGGCCTTGCGCAGCCCCTCGTCGGTGCGCTCCATGCCGCAGTACTCCCACATGATGCGGCCCAGCTCACGATGGAACGAGTCGACCGTCCGGTCACCCTTGATCGCCAGCAGCCGGGCGACCCGATCCTCGACGTGCGCTCGCGCCTCGACCGCGGCCGGGTGAGCCTCGTCGACCTTCTCGAACGGGCCGGCGGCCAGGTAGTCACCGATGGTGTTGGGGAGCACGAAGTAACCGTCGGCGAGGCCCTGCATGAGCGCCGAGGCGCCGAGCCGGTTGGCGCCGTGGTCGGAGAAGTTCGCCTCGCCGACCACGAACAGGCCGGGGATCGTGGCCTGCAGGTCGTAGTCGACCCACAGGCCGCCCATCGTGTAGTGCACGGCGGGGTAGATGCGCATCGGCACCTGGTACGGGTCCTCACCGGTGATCCGCTGGTACATCTCGAAGAGGTTGCCGTACTTCGCCTCGACGGCGGGGCGGCCCAGCCGCGCGATGGCGTCGGCGAAGTCCAGGTACACGCCGAGCCCACCCGGTCCGACGCCACGACCCTCGTCGCAGACGTTCTTCGCGGCGCGGGAAGCGATGTCACGTGGGACCAGGTTGCCGAAGGCCGGGTAGATGCGCTCCAGGTAGTAGTCGCGCTCGTCCTCCGGGATGTCGACGGGCGCGCGGTGATCGCCGACCTTCTTCGGCACCCACACCCGGCCGTCGTTACGCAGCGACTCACTCATCAGCGTGAGCTTGGACTGGTGGTCACCGGATTGCGGGATGCAGGTGGGGTGGATCTGGGTGTAGCAGGGGTTGGCGAAAAGCGCGCCCTTGCGGTGCGCCCGCCAGGTCGCCGTGACGTTGCAGCCCTTGGCGTTGGTCGACAGGAAGAAGACGTTGCCGTACCCGCCGGAGGCGAGCACCACGGCGTCGGCGAAGTCGGTCGTTATCTCGCCGGTGATCAGGTCGCGCACCACGATGCCGCGGGCGCGGCCGTCGACGACGATCAGCTCCAGCATCTCGTGCCGGGCGTTCATCACGACGTTGCCGGCGGCGATCTGCCGTTCGAGGGCCTGGTAGGCGCCGAGCAGCAGCTGCTGGCCGGTCTGGCCACGGGCGTAGAAGGTGCGCGACACCTGGGTACCACCGAACGAGCGGGTGTCGAGCAGGCCGCCGTACTCGCGGGCGAACGGCACGCCCTGCGCCACACACTGGTCGATGATGTTGACGGAGACCTCGGCGAGCCGGTGCACGTTGGACTCGCGCGCCCGGAAGTCGCCGCCCTTGACCGTGTCGTAGAAGAGCCGGTACACCGAGTCGCCGTCGTTGCGGTAGTTCTTCGCCGCGTTGATGCCGCCCTGCGCGGCGATCGAGTGCGCCCGCCGCGGGCTGTCCTGGTAGCAGTAGGACCGGACGCGGTAGCCGAGCTCGGCGAGGGTGGCGCCAGCGGAGGCGCCCGCGAGGCCGGTACCGACCACGATGACGCTCATCTTGCGCTTGTTTGCCGGGTTGACGAGCTTGGCCGAGAAGCGGCGCCGCTCCCAACGGGTCTCGACAGGGCCGCCGGGGGCCTTGGTGTCGGCGATCGGTTCGCCGTTCGTGTAGAGCCCGTTCATGTTGAGCCCGTTGGTGTTGAGCCCGTTCGTGTTGAGCATGTCAGCGCACCAATCCGGTGAGAACGGCGAAGGGTACGGACAGGTAACCGGCACTGAGCACCACGGCGACAACGAGCGCCAACGCGCGCGCCCTGCGCTCACCTCTCCCGGTCTGCTGTCCGAGGGTCCGCATCGCGCTGTAGATGCCGTGTCGCAGGTGGAAGCCGATCGCCAGGATCGCGAGCGCGTAGAAGAGGGTCACGTACCAGCGACCTGGCCCGAAGTCGGCGACGATGTTCGCGTACGGGTGCTGCTTGTCGGCGACCGGGTTGAGCTGCCCGGTGGTCAGGTCGAGGATGTGGTAGATCACGAAGAGCACGATGATCACACCGCCCCACCGCATGGTGCGCGCCGCGTAGCTACCCTGCACCGGCCGGCGGTGGGCGTAGCGGACCGGACGCGCTGCCCGCGCCCGCAGTGCCAGCACGGTCGCCGACCAGATGTGCCCGAGCACCGCGAAGGTCAGCACGGCGCGCTGGATCCACAGATACCAGGTGCGTGGCAGCAGCGGGGTGCCCAGATCACGCAACCAATGCGCGTAATGGTCGAACGACGACGCGCCGACGAACACCTTCAAATTGCCCAGCATGTGCGCGACGAGGAACAGCACCAGCAGGATGCCGGTCACCGCCATCAGGGCCTTCTGCCCGACAGTGGTGCGCAATGGCGCTGTCACCCGTGGCGTTGTCGCGGTCGCCATTCCAACGACGGTACGAACACTGCCCTGATTCGTCCAATGCATCACGGCAGCAGAGTCGATAGCTGTAGGCTATGGAGGTGCAGTTACAGCAACTCCGGTACTTCGTAGCAGTCGCTGAAATACGACATTTCACCCAAGCGGCCGATATGGTAGGCGTTAGCCAGCCGTCGTTGAGTAAGCAGATTCACAGTCTCGAGGCCGACCTCGGCGCGCCTCTTTTCGAGCGCAGCCGCGGCAACGTGGCGCTCACGGCCGCCGGGGAAGCCCTGCTGCCGTTAGCCATCCGGATCCTCGCCGACGTCGACACCGCCCACCGCGAAGTGCAGGACCTCGTCGGGCTGCGACGCGGCAGGGTGCGCCTCGGTGCCCCACCCAGCCTGTGCGTATCGCTCCTGCCCCGACTGCTTCGCAGCTTCCACGACGCCCATCCGGGCGTCGACCTCCACATCGAGGAGGGCGGCTCGCACGACCTGGTGCGCAACCTCTGCCAGGGCGAACTCGACCTCGCCCTGATCGTGCTACCCGACGACGGCACGGACCCTGGGTTGCGGGCCGAACCGCTGTTGCGCGAAAGCCTCGTCGTCGCCTCGATCGACCCGCTGCCCACCACGGACGGCAGGCTTCACATCACCGACCTGCGCGACCAGCCGCTGGTGATGTTCCGTGCCGGCTACGACCTGCGCGACGCCACCATGGAGGCGTGCCGGCAGGCCGGCTTCGTGCCGTCGTTCACCGTGGAGGGCGGCGAGATGGACGCCGTACTCAGCCTCGTGGAGGCCGGCCTCGGGGCCGCCGTGGTCCCCGGCATCGTCGTGGCGGGCCGACCGACGCTGCGCGTCACCCACCTCGCCCCACCGGGCCTGCCGCGCACGATCGCGCTGGCACATCGCCGCGAGGTTCTCCTGTCCCACGCCGCCCAGGCGCTGCGCGACACTCTCATGGCACACCTGGAAGAGATCAAACACCACGGCCCGCTCCCGCCCGGCGTGGAGCTGCTCTGCTGAACTGGTACGACCTTCTCTGCTGAACTGGTACGGCCGAATTGCCCGGGTGACAGGCTCGGGTCATGGGACTGTTCACGTTGTCGGAGGCGCGCATCGAGCTCGCCCGGCTGCGGCCCGTACTCGATGAGCTTGTGGTCGTCCGCGCTGACGCGGCCGAGTTGGCCGCCGCACTGAGCGCCGGCGGCGCACCGACACGGCTCGGTGGTCTACCCGAGTGGAAGGCCGCGGAGGCCAGGCTCGACGAGTTGATGACCAAGATCCAGCAGACCGGGGCGGAGCTGAGAGGCCTGGTGCCGCTGCTCGTCGACTTCCCGGCTGATCTGGACGGCGTACCGGTGCTCCTGTGCTGGCTGGAGGGCGAACCGGAGCTTGCCTGGTACCACCGCCCGGACCTCGGGTTCGCCGGCCGGCGCCGGCTGCCCTGACACTTGACGCCATCGCGCACTCCCGTCCCTATCGCGCACTCCCGTCCCCATCGCGCACTCCCGTCCCCATCGCATGCTCCGCTAACAAGGGGTGCCGTGAACCGGCGGCGCGAGTACGGCTGAGGGCCCGGTGGGCAGTCGTCCGCCTGCACGGCAATCCGGGCATACGCAGCCATCCGGGCGTGTGTGGCCATCTACGTGTGCCTGAACTGGCAGGCGTGGGTGGCCCGTCTTCCGGCTGGCGGCCGGTGAATGGTGACAGTTATGCCGGTGTCACTCGCGTCGGTGGTAGCGGTTGCGTTG